>NZ_NXLN01000013.1:0-61402 GCF_003364135.1 Helicobacter sp. MIT 01-3238 | reverse complement strand
ACCCACTCCTACTTGATGTCCTAAGCCATAATCATAGTTTATATAAGTGCCATCATAGTTATTGAGAATGTTATAGAGTATGAGGGTGTTGGTGGATTCTAAGTGTAGTTGCTCATTTAAGCTTTGTGCATACTTTATCACTGATTGAAGTAGTTGCTCTGGTGTTGCGTTTTCAGGTGGAGTGAATTCACCTCCTGTGTTGCCACTGCCTCCTGTGCCACTGCCACTTGTGGCACTGCTTTCATTAGGTTTGTTTATGACTTGCCCATTTGCTAGGGTTATATTTACTCCGCTTGTGCCGTCTTGATTTTTTAGGACAAAATCAGCTTCTTGTAGATATATGCCAAGTGGAGATTTTATGCCCGCATTTTTGGTTACTACTTCTATGGTTAGCGTAGTGCCTTGCGTAGCCCTAATCATAGTAAGTCTAAGAGGTGAGCCATCATTTGCACTGCCACTCTCTCTGCCAACGATGAGCTTGCCTATGGTGTTGCTTCCTTGTGCCAAAGATAGCACGATTCCACAATCCGCATTTTGCTCTTGCGCTATTGTGAGAGATTCTGCATTTAGCGCAGAATCTAGTTGTAGCAAGCCTGTGCCAGATATGACACAATGTCCTGTATATTTGCTACCAGAGCAAGTCATAGTAGGCACGCCACACGCGGCCTTTGCTATCTCGCCACCTAGCAAAATCCCCACAACCATAAAACCAATATGCGCAAAATGAGTGCAAAAAGAGATATTATTAAAGATTTTCATTGCTTTATCTATTGTAAGTGATTTACGCGATTTGCTTTGTCGCTATTTTGTGTTTTTCACAAAGGCTAGATTATATCAAAAAATGCAAAAATAAGCGAATAATTCAACTTGCAAAATCTCTCTAGCTTTCACTGCGTAGCAAAAATAATAAGTGCCAAAACTGCGCTAGCTTATCTTTCTAAACAAACCAAAAATTCTAAACTTCGCTTTTTCAAAGAAGCCTTAAAAACAAACTTTGCTCTATTTTTCTAAAAACTTTGATTTTTAATCCCCCATTTCACGCAGTTTTTGCACAAAATCTAACCCCCAATATTCACTCACAAGCGGATACTACCATTGCCCTGCACGATATACTTTGTGGTGGTTAAATCTTTTGCGCCCATAGGTCCGCGTGCGTGGAGTTTTTGGGTGCTTATACCGATTTCTGCACCTAGTCCAAACTCCCCTCCGTCATTGAAGCGACTTGAGGTATTGACAAACACCGCGCTCGCATCGACATTTGCCACAAAATATTGGCTAGTTTGCAGGCTTTGGGTGATGATGATTTCGCTATGCTTTGAGCCGTATTTGGCGATATGAGCTAGGGCTTCTTCTATGGATTCTACTACCTTGATAGCTAGGATAAGTTCTCCAAACTCCCTGCCAAAATCATCTTGCTTGGCTGGCTTTACAAAATCCTTAAACTCCAAATATTCTAAAATCTCTAATCCCTTTTGGCATACTCTCATTTCTACGCCACTTTTGCCTAGCCTCTCCACAAGGCTTGGCAAAATCTTACTAGCGACTTGCCTATGCACTAGGGCGCACTCTAGAGCATTGCAAGCACTAGGGCGCGTGATTTTGGCATTTTGACAAATATCTAGGGCATATTTTTCGCCCACTTCATCAATGTCTTTGTCTATGTATGCGTGGCAGACACCCGCTTCGTGAAATATCACAGGGACTTTTGAATGCTCCAATACAAACTCTATGAGCCCTCTCCCACCGCGTGGAATCAGCAAGTCTATAAATTCCCTAGAGCGCATTACTTCTATCATAATGCTTTGCATAAGATTTTGGCTAGAATCTTGCTCCAAATTTCTCGCTAAATCTTGCGCGGTATTTTGTGTAGAATCTAGGCTAGATTTTAGTATGTCTTGGGCTGATTTGGGGGTTAGTATCAGTATGCACTCTTTGTTTATGCCACACACACTCAACGCTTCTTTTAGTATATCCCCCAAAATCTCATTTGAATGACTCGCTTCTTTGCCACCTTTTAGTAGTGCGCCATTGCCAGACTTGATACAAAGCGCAGCTGCGTCTATGGTTACATTTGGGCGAGATTCATATATGATTGCCACCACTCCTAGTGGGACAGCTACTTTTGTGATATTTATCCCGCTAGGGCGCACACCCCCGCCCAAAACCTCGCCTATGACTTCGCTTTGTGCTTCTATCTCAAGCACAGAAGCTATCATAGAATCTATCTGCCTATCATCAAGCCTAAGTCGCTCAATAAGCGCGGGAGATAGCCCATTTTTTTGTGCTTGTGCTATGTCTAGGGCATTTGCTTTTTTTATCTGCTCTCTTTTGGATTCTAGGAGGCTAGCTATGGTTTTTAGTGTGGCATTTCTAGCTTTTGCTCCAGCGCGCTCTAAATCATAGCTAGAATCTTTTAGATTTGCTAGTGCTGTGCGTATAGCACTAGTATTTTGTGGATTTTGCATTAGCATTCCTTAAAAAAGTTACTTGGAAAGTTATTGACTTTTTGGCACATTTTTGTGTGCTGTATTTTACATTGTTTTTAAAATGCCAAATCCACTTTTTGGCTAAAATCCATAATACTCCTGCGCGTTTTTAAAAATCGCTTTTGCTTTTTGTTTTTCTTGCGAGCTAGCTAGAGCGTCTTCCTCATAGCTTTGCAAGTATAGCTCCCACACTTTTTTAGAATCATCTCTAGAGCCACTTTGCATATCCCACGCCCGATAAATCCAAATCCTAGCGCGGACAAAATCCCTCTCCAAAAGCGCGTTTTGTGCCAAAGAAAGCGCGTGAGAAAAGGTAAAACTACCATAAAAAATATTTTTGCTTTCATCAAGTTTTGGCATTATAGGTGGGGTAGTGGGTGTAGGCTTGGGGGGAGGATTTGTAGGATTTTTTTGGATTTTTTGCTTACCTTTGTCATCTGCTTGATTTTTTAGCACTTCTAGATGGTCTTTTGGGACTAGGGTAAAGCTAGATTTTTCTAGACTAGATTTTAGATGAGATTGTATAAATGAAGCAAAAAATGTGTTAGGTTTTGATGGCCTAAGTAGCGTTTCTACGCCGTATTTTACCCCAAATCCAAACGCGCTAAAAAGTGCCAAAATCACGCATAGCACATAAAAAGACAAAGCCACAAAATGTGTTTTGTAAAATATGTGCTTTAGATTTTGTATTGCACGGGCAGATTTGACAAAGATTTTGCGCCTATATCTGTGGTAATGTCTTTTTAAGACTTGGCTTATTTTTTGGATAAATGGCAGATTGGCTAAACGCTTATAGATTGGTAGCAAGATTGCGCTAAAAGTAGCTACACAAATGGACTTTAGCCACAAAAATATAGGGGCAAAAAGTGTGGAAAATATTTTGATAGATTTTTGTTTGTATAGTTGAATTTTTTTGCATAACGGCATCAATATTTGGCGCAAATTTTGACATAGCTTTTGGAATTTTTGACGCCATATTTTAGGTAGGCTTTCTTTTGAGGAATTTTCCTTAAGCAGATTTTCTTTGAGTAGGTTTTCTTTTGGCGTGGCTTCTTGTGGCAAATTTTCTTGCCCGTCTTTATGAGGTTTTTGATTGCTATTTTTGGTGGTTTCTAAGCCACCAAAAAACCGCTTAAAAAACTGCAAAAAAGAAAACACTTTTTGAAAAACATCAAGATTATTTTTTTGCAGGATTAGCCATTTTTTGATTGTGCCAATCACACTTTGCAAACACTGCCTAATCTTTTGCCTAACTCTTTGTGCTATCCTCAAAGTGATACTCCATATCCTCATTTCCTATGATTTTTGGCGTGATGACTATGACCATTTCTTTTTTTTGTTTGATAGTTTTTTTATAAGAAAAAAGATATTTTATCAAAGGTATTGAGCCAAGCAAAGGGACTTTTTTGGTAACGACATTATAACTCTCACTTATTAACCCACCTAAAATCACTTTTTGCCCGTCATTGATTCGCACGATAGATGAGAGCTGATTTGTAGAGAGATTGGGCGGGGAGGCTAGCGCGGTTGGTTGATTTTCGATAGATGGGTCTTTTGCTGCGGTTATGGAGGGGTTGATTTTTAGTATGACTTGATTTTCTTGGATTGAGGGCGTTACATCTAGCAAAACACCGCTAAATACGCTTGGGTATTGATAGCCTGTGTTTTGTATAGTGCTAGAGTTTGTGGAGGTTTGATAAATGAGGCTTTGGGAATAGCGCAATACATTTCCTACTGAAATGATAGCTGGTTGATTATTTAGCGTGATGATTTTGGGATTTGAGATAGATTTGGTTGTGCCATATTGCTTTAGGAACTGCACTATATCGCCAAGCTGTAAGTTGTTTGAGAATACATACACGCCATAGTTTATATTTCCATTTTGTGCGTTAAAAATCTCTGGGGAAGTGCTTTGAGTATTTATCCCTAGCTCATAGAGTTTACTCCAATTTACCCCTATGGTGTTGGTATCACTATGCTCTATGGTAAAGATTTGCACATCGATTTGGACTTGCTGGGATAAGCGTGATTGGAGGCTTGCTAGGTAGTCTTTTGCCCTCTCTAGCTGGGCGTTGGTAGCATTTATGGTGATTAGTCCTGCACCTTTGTTTATGATGATTCTAGGGTGTTTTGGATTGTAGCTATCTTGTTCTTGATAGACTAGGGCGATTAGCTCATTTTCTAGCTCACCCCAAAAGTTTAACTCATCAATGGAGTAGATTTTTGTCCCACTTTTGCCAAATAGTGGGCTTTGCGTGCCTTGTGAGAGGGCTTTGCTTTGGACATCTTCGCCTAGCGGACTAGGAGAGTTTATAGGGGCTTGGTAGTGCTGATATGAGTAGGAGCTACCATAAGGGCTTAGAGAATTCATTTGGGATTCTTGCCCATAGACGACATCAGTATTGGAGCTTGCTACACGCGCGGTGGATATGTAGTTTATATGAAAGGTGCGGGTGTTTAGGTGATTAAACCTGACTAATTGCCCATCTAGCTCATAGTGCAAATCACTTGCCTTAGCGATAGTAGAGACAATCTCGCCAAATCGCTTTTGCTTAAAATTTAGCGCGACTTTTGTAGAATCTAGTGCCTTTTTTGCACCATTTTCATAAGAAAGGCTCAAAGCACATTCAAAGGCTAGCTCTTCAAGGAGGATTCTAGGAGATAGATTTGGGTTGCTTTGCAGAGTGAAAGATTTTTGGTTGCATTCTTTTGACAAAGCATTTGTGAGTATAAAAGGCAGGATAAAAATAGCGCAAAATCTAAAATGAGCGATTTTTTTGTAGCGTTTTTGCAGAATCATTGAGTTCCTTTTGTGTTTGATGATATAGCTTTACTTTCAAGCGAATTTTCTTTATTTTGCGAAAATGCTTGGGGTTTAGATGAGAGTTGATTTTGTCGTGGATTTTGGTGCGGTTGTTGGTTGTCTTTTGTCTTTAGTCGCAGGACTTTTTGACTTGATTTTTTATCAATGAGTGTGATAGAGTTTTGAGTGATGGCATAGATATGATACGCACCGATTTTGTCGCCTATTTTATACCATTTGTCGTGGATAAGGACTTTGGAGTTTAGTATAGCCTGAATATGTAGCTCTAGCTCTTTCTCGCCAAACACACTTAAAATGCGATATTCTCTTTGTAGCTTTGGCTCAAACAATGCTTCAAAATCATTTGTAAAATCATTTATTTGTGTCGCGCTAAGTGGCATAAATAAAGACATTGCAAAAAATACAAACGCTACACAAAATCTAGCTTTATAAAACTTGATTTTGCATAGCTTCATCTCGCAAAACTCACAAAACCTACAAAACAACACCTTATAAAATCTCATTTTCTTTCCTTACAAAATCTTTTGTAAAATCTTTGAAAATATCTTTAGCAAAATCCTGCTCTAAAATATTATGAAATATCTCTCCAAAATTTATCGCTTCAAACCTCATTTCCAAACCACTTGCAAAGGGTGCGTTTATGGACATATTTTGGATAAAAATAAAAGGATTTTTCTCCAAAATCTCCAAAATATCTTCTAGCACCTCACTATCCCCCACCACGCTAAAAAGCAGATTTTGGCTAGGCTTTTGTGGTGTATTATCTTCCAAAAAGTCTTGTGGCAGGCTACCTACATTTTGATTTTTTGTTTGTGTATTGCTTTGGCTATCAAATGAGGGGCTAAAAGGCTTTAATAAATAGCCCAATGCGTCATTTGTAAGTAAGTTTTCTTGCAGAGATTTTAGGATTTGCTCTTTGTGATTGGGGTTTGCAAGAGGGGATTTTGCACTTAAATTAGATTGTAGATTTTGCATTTTTGCTAGCTCGCTTTGGAGTTGCTCCTGCTGTGTGAGGGCGAATCTCGCTTCCTCATACACACTATCCACCGCAGGCAAAATCCACCCAAATACCACAAACGCACACAGCAAAATAGGCAGGCAAAAAGCTAAAATTCTCTCTTTTTTGTGCCTGTGCAAAAAATACCTATCCAACGCTACAAATATATGTGTGAGTTTGTCAAAAATGCACTCAAAACTACGCTTCTCTAAGTGCCTAAAAACGCCAATAAACATTATAAAACAACTTTTGAAGCAAGCATAGCAGAAATATTGGCAGTGAAAATATCATCTTTTGCATAGCTTGTAGAATCTATAAGGGCAAAGTGCTTGGATAATTCTTGTAAAAATACCTCTATATGTCCCTCCTCATTGGCATATATGCTTAAATCTAGATTTTGGATTTCATCATTTTCTTGCAAAGATAGCGCACCTATCCATACAGAGCTTTTGCTTGCTATGCTTGAAATCTTGGAGATAATCTCTAGTCTTGGCGTATATGGTGTATGAAGTGTGGCAAGCAAATGCAGTGCAGAATCTAGGCTTTCAAGAGTGCGCGAAGTCATAGCGTTTTTTGTCCTCTCTTGTTTGGCTAGAGCGAGTGCGTTTTCATTTTGCTCTTTTAGGCTAGTAGCTTTGCTTTGGGTGTATTTGGCATAGCCAAGTTTGCAAAAAGGTAGCACAAGCACGATAGCGCAGCAAGCAAGTGCCTTTAAGCTACTCCAAAAACTCTGCGTTTGGAAAAGATGCTTTTTACTTTTGTTATAAAGTGGTTTTGGCTTATGCAAGTTAGCCCTGCTTTGCAAACTATGCTCTATCGTATCCATATCGCAAGCCATATCACTAAGTTCTACGCTTTGCAATACAAAATCAAAGCATAGCTTCTCTACACTACTATCAAGCCTACTAAAACTCGCTAGTGATAGTAATGATGAAAGTGGCGCAAGTGATGAAAATGGTGTAAGTGAGGAGGAAGCCAAAGCCTCTAAATTTTGCGCACAAAAAATCTGCCTAGAATCATCTATGTGGGTTTTGTGCGCGAATTTTGTATTTGGAAGCATTGCTTCACTTTGTGTCATTTCATTATCTTGCTTTTTTTGATTTTGCTTGCTTTGTGCTTGATTATATTTCTCTATGTGATTTTGGATAAATCCACCTAGATATGCCACTTCAGGGTTTTGCTTGCCATAAGCAGCCCTCAAAAAATGCAAAGTCTCCTCTAGCCTCTCTTCACTATCACAATAGCAATCATAAAGCAAATCCCCATTTTCATAAAACATAAGCCAATTATGTAGCAAAAACACACCACTAGGCATCTCCTCTATCCCAAAAGGCAAAAGCAAAAGTGGCACGATAATATCACAATGTGCTTGCTCTTTTTTTAGTGCAAATACCTTAAACACCCCAGATTTTAGCCGCATAAATGACAATACATAATCCACATTTTTTTCTAAAATCCCGCCTTTTAGGCAATGATGATAAAGTCCAATCTCAATTTGAGACCGTGATAAATTCATAGAATCAGGCACAGAAGCGATAGAAGAAGTGAATGCGGTTTTTATGTTTTGGGTGTGATTAGATTTTGTAGCACTAGCATAACTAGCCCTAGAAAAATCCGCAAATTTTGCAAAACCCTCTGTGGTATTTGCGGCAAAGTCGCCTCCAAAAGAACTACCAAAATCCTCATAAGCCTTTTTTAGCTCTTTTTCTTGCACGCTACACAAGATGAGGTTTTCATATCCCACGCAAGAAATTCGTGTAAGTGAGGCTTTTGATTTTATAGGAGTCAAGGCATAGTTTAGAAGCACCTCGCCGTCAAAATAGGCAAGTCGTTTTATTGAAATATGAGGCATTTATATCCCTAAATCATTGTAATTTTATAGATTTTATATATTTGGCTAAAAAACGCGAATAATACAAAAATATTTTTGCTTTGTCAAGCTAGTGGCACGATTTGTTGTGGCTTTTATAAGGCTTTTTGGATTTTGCTTTTTTGCTCTGCTTTTTTCTTTGTCGGTGGCTTTATAAAGGGATTTAATCCAAATGTGCTAAAATGCAAATGTGTAAAGCGTGGGAGTGCAAAATCAATCTTAAGGCAGATAAATGACAAATAAAATAGCAAAGAAAAACATTGCATTTTTTGACTTTGATGGGACTATAAGTAGTGGCGATAGTTTGTGGCTTTTTATCACGCACATTGTAGGCAAAAAAAGACTTATTTTAGGCGTGGCTAGACATATTCACATTTTGCTTGGCTACACACTCGGACTTATCTCAAACACAGATGCAAAGCAGGCTTTAAGCGCGAAGTTTTTATCTGGTATTAGCACAGATGATTTTGCAAAGCACTGCATAGATTTTCTCCCCACACTAGAATCCATCTGCAAAGCCTCCGCCCTCTCTACCATAGCGTGGCACAAAGAGCGTGGAGATATAATCGTGGTGGTAAGTGCTAGCTTTGAGGAGTATCTCGCTCCATTGTGTGAGAAGCTAGGAATAGGGCTTATCGCTACCAAGCTAGAAGTTCTAGGAAATAGCTTAAGCGGCAGATTTGGCAGCCCTAACTGCTATGGAGCGCAAAAAGTAGAGCGCATAAAGCAGCAGTATGATTTGAGCGAGTATGGCGAAATCTATGTCTATGGCGATAGCAAAGGAGACAAAGAAATGCTAGCCATAGCAAGCGATGAAAAGCATAGATTTTATCGGTATTTTAAATAGTGTTTTCTTTATCACTTATAAGCAAGCAAAATCAAAAGTGATTTTGCTTGCTTACCAAAAATCATAAAAAACTATGCAAACCCCCCCAAATACTAAAAATCTAAGACAAACCTAAAACTGCCAAACACCCACCAAAGAGCCTTTTATATTTAGCTCATAGTAGTTTAGTGCGTAGTTTAGACTTAGCCTTGCTTGCAGAGCAAAGGCGCGGTTATTTAGTAGATTTAGCCCTATATCGCTTAAAAATCCATTTGAGATTCCATCTTTGTCATATATGATAGAGTTATCCCCTAGCACGCCAATGCCATTTCCAGAGCAGTTAAAATCACTCAAAAGTCCGATATTTACCCACCAATCAATCCTCCTAAAATCTCCTATAAATTTCACACCCAATATGCCATTTAGCCCATAGTCAAACCTATCCTCACTAAATTTGCTATGTGGCAAAAATATATATTGCTCTACTCGCAGATACGGATAGATAAGCAGATTTTCTAGACTAGCCCTAAATGAGCCTAGCTTTAGCACATAGCCTATGTCAGCATTAAGTAGCAAAGAGCTTTCATCAAATGCGTTGTTTGCTTGAGAGGCTATACCACTGCCTATGCCACCCTCCACACCGAGTAAAACCCCACCTTTTTCACTATTTGCAAACCCTATATCAAACGCGCTAAAAAGCCCGATGTGCAAGGCTTCTTGCGCTATGTTTTGCGTGGCTTGCTTGGTAGAGTGAGTGGGGGAGAGCTGTGAGTGTGAGAAATGTAGCTGATAGATTCCGCGATATTTGGGTGCAGAGCGGGTGTATTGCAGTGCTAGCCCAACTGTGCTGATACTAAAAGAATCCGCCTGCATAAAGCTATGTGTGTAGCCTAGACCAAGTGAGCGAGGATATGGCTCTAAATCCGTGCCAAACGCCCTAGATTGAGTGTTGTCTTGTAGTTGGGCTGCTAGTGTCTGTGTGTTTTGTAATGATTGTGTAGTTTGCACTGCTTGCGTAGCTTGTGTGCTTTGCGTGGTTAGTTTGTCGCTAGAGTTGTTTGCATTATATGCGTTGTTGTCTGCATTTAGGTAGGACAAAAGCACAAAAAAGACGAGAAATATCCCAAGCAAATATCGCATTTATAATCCTTAGTTGTCAAAAGTGCGGATTATATCAAAGTTTGTCTTAGTTTTGTGTGTATTTGCGCGGAATTGTTGCTTTTAGGCTATAATCACGCGAGTTTGCGGATAGAATCTGCTTAGTCGCGCTTTTAAGTTTTGTAAGGAGAAATGGTGGTAAATCATCTAGGTTTTTTGAAACTTACCAAAATCTTTCCAGCGCACAAGACAGCGCACAAAGTAGTGTGCAAGCTAGTATGTCAGACAGCGTGCATAGCAGTGCTTGCAGTGGGGATTTTTAGCCATATCTCCCCACTTTTTGCTACACAAGAAACCACCCAAAATCTCCATTCAAATACCAAAAAAGACAATCCAAAAGAACACACAAAATCCAAATCACTTCCAAAAAGCATCGACACACAAGAGCTACAATCCCAGCTAAGCTCCATAGAGGATTCTCTAGCAAAAAACGATAGCATTTGGCTAAAGCGATATGCCGATTATGCAAACTATATGAGAATCTCTAGAGAGATAGATTCTCTAGGGCAAGAGCTAGCCTACCTCCTACGCACAAACCAAGACCAAGACAGCATAAACCAAAAAAAGCACACCATAGAGACTTTGCAGCGACAGCTTGAGCTACTAAAAGACAAAAGCGACCCATTTGCCGACCTCATAAAAATTCCAGAAATCCCCCAAAATCCAACCATTACCAATCCATTTGCCATAATCAGCGGAATCTCATTTGTAAAATCACTAAATGCTTCCAAATCCCAGCTAGATTCTAGCAAAAAATCCCTAGACGCACTCATCGCACTCATCACCAAAAAGCACGATTTGCTAACCCAGCTAAGTAAAAAAGAAAAAACAAAATCCATAAACAACGCGATTTATGACACACAAATACAGCTATTAGAATTTCAAAGTGCCCAAAATGTCCTAAAAACAAGCATAGAAGTCTATGGCAAAAAATACGATGAAGTCCACAGCGAAATCTATGGCGCGATAAAAAAGCAAGTGCTAAAGCTAGGCTATATCGCTTTGGCGATATTTATCAGCATTTGTATCGCACTTGTGCTAAAAATCATTGTGCGCCGCTATATCGCGCATAACGAGCGGGCATACACTGCAAGCAAAATCATCAACTTTTTTAATTTCGCCATTATCATTTTTATCCTGCTTTTTGGGTATTTGGAGAATGTAACCTATCTTGTAGCTGTGCTTGGGTTTGCTTCAGCGGGGCTAGCTATCGCTATGAAAGACTTGTTTATGAGCTTGCTTGGGTGGTTTGTCATCGTGCTAAGTGGGAGTGTGCATGTAGGCGATAGGATACGAATCCAAAAAGACGGCAGCACCTATGTGGGCGATGTGCTCGATATTTCTATGCTTCGTATTACAATCTATGAAGATGTAACGCTAACCTCATACAGAGAAAACCGTCGCGCAGGTAGAATCGTATTTATCCCAAACAACTATGTATTTACAAATATGATAGCAAACTACACACACAGCGGTATGCAAACGGTGTGGGACGGGATAGATTTTT
Source organism: Helicobacter sp. MIT 01-3238 (assembly GCF_003364135.1). NCBI lineage: Bacteria > Pseudomonadati > Campylobacterota > Epsilonproteobacteria > Campylobacterales > Helicobacteraceae > Helicobacter > Helicobacter sp. MIT 01-3238. The sequence goes on along the minus strand of NZ_NXLN01000013.1, from coordinate 49,734 downwards.
GTGTAACTTTTGATTCAAATCTACCAAAAGCTACCCGCATAGCGAGCGATATTGTGGTAAAATATTCGCGTGGGTACACGCAGGTAAGCAAAAAGCGCGTAAATCAAATGCGCGATAGATACTCCCTGCGCAATGCAAATCTTGATGTGCGTGTGTATAGTTTCATCGAGCCAAATGGTGTGAAAATCTCGGTGTGGTATCAGACAAATTCCTATGCTACTCTGTCCTTGCGCTCGACTATCTCTTTAGAGATTGTCCGCGCACTTCTAGCAGAGCCAGATATTTTCATTGCCTATGAGACTACCAAATTTGTCCAAACAGGCAATGACGGCTTTGGGGATAAGGTAGTAGGCAATGTGGTGGATAAATCATCAATCAAAGATTTGCCAAAAGATTCCTAAAAAGACTTTCCAAAAGGAGTCTGCGACACGAGTTCTACTTGAATGAGTAGTTTTGTAGTTTAGTTTTAGACAAGGAGTTTTGATATGTATGAATTTGGGCTTATTACGACATTTAGCAAGTCAAACATAGATATGGACTATCAGGAGTTCAAAACCGCGCTTATAGAAAAGTATCCAAATGCTGATTATTGCGACATACTTGAGAAAATCACTATTGAGTATGAGAGCAAAAAGATTACTTTCTCAAGGGGTTCTAAGGGGAAATTTAACTACGACCAAAAAATGTGCAAAAGCGGTGCTGCTAAAAAAGATAAAAATATAGGCGACACAAAAGCAAAAACTAGCGATAAGTATAATGACTTGTCAATGGATAAATCTACCAAGCAGAATCTAAGCGGGGATAACAAAGCCGTAACAAGTGATAAATTCAATGATTTATCAATGGATAAAGGCACAAAGCAAAATCTTAGTGGAGATAACAAAGCTGTAACTAGCGATAAATACAAAGACTTCAAAATGGATAAATCCACAAAGCAAAACTTAGGCGGGGATACAAAAGCAAAAACTAGCGATAAGTATAATGACTTGTCAATGGATAAATCCACCAAGCAGAATCTAAGCGGGGACAACAAAGCCGTAACAAGTGATAAATTCAACGATTTATCAATGGATAAAGGCACAAAGCAAAATCTAGGTGGCGACACAAAAGCAAAGACAAGTGGCAAGTATAATGAAGCACAGCTTGATGCACAAACAAAAGAGAATCTAAAAAACAAAACACAAGAAGAGCTTGACTATGACTACTACAAATACCAAAAAGTAGGCGACCCGGGCTACAAAAAGCGCAAAGATTATGACTTAGATAAATTCAACTCCACTTCGCAGCGATACATACAACAAGAGAGCAAGAAAGCCAAAAAAGAAAAAGCCAAAGCCCAAAAAGAGGAGCAAAAAGAAGCCAAGAAAATCTCCAAAAAGTCCCAAAAAGAAGAAAAAAAAGCACAAAAAGCGAGCAAAACAGATAAAAAATCCAAAAAATTCTAAGAAAATAGCACAAAAGTAGCACGGACAAAGGCATATAATGGATTTTAGGGGTTCTCTTAAAAGTTCGCAGTGTGGTATCTATGAAGCCAAAAATGATTTGCTAGATTTTTATCCACACTTTTTCCTAACGGCGCATTTTAAAACTTTTGCGCACAAGACAAACCTATATGACACTAAAAACGACAAAATCTACGCCCCATAGCTCCCAAAACAACAAAACAAGAAGTAAATGAGAAATAGCTTAAGCGGTAGAGGACTAGAGGATTAAGAGTATGTATGAATTTGGGCTTATTACGACATTTGCCAAATCAAACACTGCGATAGATATGGACTATCAAGAGTTCAAAACCGCGCTTATAGAGAAGTATCCAAAAGCCGATTATTGCGACATACTTGAGAAAATCACTATTGAGTATGAAAGCAAAAAGATTACTTTCTCAAAAGGCTCAAAAGGCAAGTTCAACTACGACCAAAAAATGTGCAAAAGCGGTGCTGCTAAAAAAGATAAAAATATAGGGGATACAAAAGCAAAGACTTCAGGGAAATACAACGACTTAACAATGGACAAAGACACCAAGCAAAATCTAGGTGGCGACACAAAGGCAAAAGTAAATGATAAATACGGCGACTTCGCACTAGATAAAAGCTACAAACAAAATGTGCGTGGGGATAATAACGCTAAAATGGCTAGCAAATATGATGATTTAGGCGTAGCTGACAAAACACATTTAGGTGGGGATAATCGCGCCAAAACTAGCGATAAATACAACGACTTAACAATGGATAAATCCACCAAGCAAAATCTAGGTGGCGACACAAAGGCAAAAGTAAATGATAAATACGGCGACTTCGCACTAGATAAAAGCTACAAACAAAATGTGCGTGGGGATAATAACGCTAAAATGGCTAGCAAATATGATGATTTAGGCGTAGCTGACAAAACACATTTAGGTGGGGATAATCGCGCCAAAACTAGCGATAAATACAACGACTTAACAATGGATAAAGACACAAAGAAAAAGCTAAAAAATATAAAAGCAAAGACTTCAGGGAAATATACTGACTTAACCACTGCGGACAAAACTCATCTAGCAGGGGATAATCGCGCCAAAACTTCAGGGAAATACAACGACTTGACAATGGATAAAAAAACCAAAAAGAATCTAAAAAAAGCAAATGCCAAGACTGCGGATAAGTATAGTGATTTGACAATGGATAAAAACACAAAAAAAAGGCTAAGTGGCGACACAAAAGCAAGGACAAGTGGCAAGTATAATCAAGGGCAACTTGATGAAAAAACCAAAAAGAACCTAAAAGGCAAAGGCACTACTCTCGCTAGCGCACAAAAAGTCCAAAAAGCCCAAAAACCAAGCAAAAAGCAAAAAAGCCAAAGCAAGCCCCCCAAAAAATCCAAAAAAGAAACCAAAGCAAAAACACAAAAAACCAAAAACGCCAAAACCAAAAAAACCAAAGCTAGCAAAAGCAAATCTAAGAAAAAGTAGCAAGAGAGCAAGACATAAAGACACGAAAGGTGAATAATGGATTTTATAGATTCTAGCCCGCAAAATTCCCAAAGCCGAGATTTTTGCAAACAAGATTCGCACAAGCAAGATTCTCGCCCAAAGGTGTATTTCAAAACCTTTGGTTGCAGGACAAACCTATATGACACTCAAGTGATGAGGCAAAATCTGCACGACTTTGAAGCGACTTTGGAAGAGAGTGAGGCTAGCATTGTCGTTGTAAACTCCTGCACAGTAACAAATGGTGCGGATAGTGGCGTGCGAAGCTATGTCCGCAAAATCCAATCTCAAGGCAAAAAGATTCTCTTCGCTGGCTGTGGTGTAGGCACGCAGGGCAAAGCACTCTTTAGCCAAAACCTAGTAAGCGGGATTTTGGGGCATAGCCACAAAGAGCATATCAACAGCGCGCTAAAACAGCTTAGCCAAGAAAAGGAAGTTTTTTATGCCGATGAGCTAGACAAAAAGCATTTGGATTCTACGATGATAGCCGAGTTTGTGGGCAAATCTCGCGCGTTTATCAAAATCCAAGAGGGCTGTGATTTTGCGTGTAGCTATTGTGTGATACCGCTTGTGCGCGGGACAGCTAGGAGCTATGAGATAGATAGTGTGCGCTCCCAAGTGCAGGGGCTAATTGATTCTGGCATAAGCGAAGTGGTGCTTACAGGGACAAATGTAGGTAGCTATGGCAAAGATAAAGGCACAAATATTTCCACACTGCTAAAGGTGCTTTTTAAGCTAGATGGGCTAAAGCGCGTGCGTATCGGCTCTCTAGAGCCTAGCCAAATAGATGATGAGTTTTTGGAGCTTTTGAGCGAAGAGAAGTTTTGTAGGCATTTACACATTGCCTTGCAGCACACCCACGATGAAATGCTAAGCATTATGAATCGTGTAAATCGCTTTGAAGCAGATGTGCGACTGCTAGAAAAAATCGCTTCTTTAGGATATGCTATCGGCACGGATTTCATAGTAGCTCACCCGGGCGAGAGTGAAGCGATATGGCAAGAAGCCCTAGCAAACGCCAAAAGCCTGCCACTTACGCATATACACCCATTTATCTACTCACTGCGCGATGGGACACACTCTGCCAATCTCATCAAGCAAGCCAAATACCCACTTACCCGTGGCGATGCCGCCAAACCCCGCCTACACGAGCTACAATCCGCCATAAAAGCCAAAAACCGCACTTTCAGGGAATCAAAAAAAGCCAAAAACGCCTCCCTAAAGATTCTCATAGAAAAACAGCTAGGAGGACATTACTATGGGCTTGATGAGTTTTTTAACAAAATCATTATACAATCCCACACACCACTAAAAAACTCATCACAATCACAATGGCTAGCAATCAGTGATTATGAGATAAAAGAGGAGCATAACTATGCCATTATCTAAACGATTTTATATCGCTGTGGTCGCGATATTTTTCGCGCTTATTTTTGTACTGATTTTGAGTTTGCGTGATAATGCAGAGACGCTATCAGCAAACGCATTTGAGGGGGCTATGCAGCAAAATCAGTTTGAAAAGCTATGGGTAGAAGATGACTATCTCTATGGCAAAACAAATAGTGGGCTATACAAAACACTTCTTATGCAGATACAGCCTCAAGTGCTTACAACTATTGCTTTGCAAAAAGGGCAAGGCAAGGTGCTTTCTTGGATTGTTTTGGGTGTGATTTTTGTGTTTGTATTTGTGGTTAGCTTTATTATTTTTGGGCGAAGTGTGTTTGGTAGCTTGCTTGGAGGGACATTTGGTGGCTTTTTTGGGGAGATTGGTGGAAATCGCCACAACCATTATGACAAGAAAAATATGAAAACCCCAAAGGGAGGGATTTTGCACGATAGCGATTCTAGACTTGCAAAACCTAGCAGTGCAAATAATGCAGGCAATAACAGATTTTCAAATAGCTTTAGCTCAAAAAGTTTTAGTGATTCTAGCTCTTCTGGGGATTTGATAGAGCCACTGCACTCGCATATCAAGTTTAGCGATGTGGCGGGAATTAGCGAAGCAAAAGAGGAGCTATTAGAGATTTTGGACTTTCTAAAACACCCTGCCAAATACAGCGCACTAGGCATAAGCCTCCCAAAAGGCGTGCTTCTCTCTGGCGCACCGGGGGTGGGCAAAACCCTCATCGCAAAAGCCCTAGCAGGAGAATCTGGCGTGCCGTTTTTTTATCAAAGTGGGGCGAGCTTTGTAGAAATGTATGTAGGCGTGGGTGCAAAGCGCGTGCGTGAGCTATTTAGCGCGGCAAAAGCTAGTGCACCCTGCATAGTGTTTATCGATGAGATAGATGCCATTGGCAAAAAGCGCACAAGCGATTCTCACAACTCTGAACGAGAATCCACCCTAAATCAGCTACTTGTAGAAATGGATGGATTCTCTGAAAGTAGCGGCGTCATCGTGCTTGGTGCGACAAACCATATTGAAGCACTTGATTCTGCCTTGCTTAGAAGTGGTAGATTTGATAGAAAGGTGTTTATTGAGTTGCCAAATTTTGCAGAGCGAACCGAAATCCTAAAAATGTATCTAAAATCCAAAAAATCCCACATAGACCCCGTCCAAATCGCAAAAAAGACCTCAAGTTTTAGCGGTGCTATGCTTGCTACCCTTGTCAATGAAGCTGCGCTAAACACAGCAAGGCGAGGTGGAACACAAATAGAGGAGCGCGACTTTGAAGCAGTCTATGGCAAGATAAGCAGTGGCAAAAGACGATTGCCATTTTTGGACGAAAAAGCGCAAAAAATCTACGCACTCTATCAAGCAAGCAAGATAATTTTCGCGCTAAAGACTTCTCTGCCACTACAAAAAGCCACACTATTTGAGGTAAGCCTACTAGAGCTAAATGCTCACACCATAGGCACAAATGAGCTACTACGCAGAATCTATTTTTCACTTATTGGTTCTGTGGCGTTGTGGGAGCATTGTGGAGAGGGATTTGGCGTGGGTGGAGAGGACTTTAAGAGGGCTTGTGAGTTGGTTGAGTTTGGTAGCAAAAACGGGCTTTTTGCTAGCCCATCTAAAAATCTAGGAGGGCTTTTTGGGACAAAAGAGGCAAATGAGGATTTTGAGATTTTGGAGCAAAAAAGCATTTATAGAGGGGATATTTCTAGCACAGAGTTTGCGGCAGAAGCAGTGCAAAAACTACTAAAAAGCAAAAATCTAAGCGAGTTTTTGCAAAAAAATATGACAGAGATTTTGCTAGCAGGTGGGGCTTTGCTAGCGTATGAAAGGCTTGATTGGCACGGAGTAGAGTCTATAAGCACAAGCAGTGGAGTAAGTGGGGCGACAAATGAAGCACAAGATACCACAAATCCCACCAAAGAGGGAAGTAGCACAAACGGAGCAGAATTTGTAATCTCCGCGTTTGCCCCCACAGTGCTTACTCCATTTAACGCACTTAGTAAGGAGTATTTCAACGAATCAAAAGACACTCCACCACAAACACTCCCAGCACAAAATGATGAAGTAAAAGAAGCAAATGAAGAAGCAAAAGAATCTAGCGATTCTAAAGCGACCCCACCAAACGAGCCAGAATCACAAAAAGAGCAAAATATCAACACACAAGCTAAAGACACACAAGCCAAACTAGCAAAAGAATCTCGCCAAGAGCAAGAGCACTTCATCGTGCAAAACGCTGAAATTTTGGCAGATTTTATCGGCATAAAGTTCAAATAGCGCAAAAACCCACAAACTACAAAAATCCACAAACTAAAGGTAGCCCAAATGAGTGAAATCTACACCAAATTCGCACAAAATCACCAAACACACCACCAAACCCAAAATCTAAGTTTAAGGACACCGCAATGATGATAGATAAGCGCATTATCACGCATTTTGATTTTTTGTTGCCATTTTTGTTGCTACCGCTGATTGTGATTTCTTATGTCCTTATTAGCGAGGTTAGCCCTAGTCAAAACATTCGCCAAACTATCTATGTGCTATTTGGCATAGCAGCGTTTTGTTTTGTGTTTTTTCTACCATTTCGGCAGGCAAACAAAATGATAATCGTGTTTTATTGGGTTTGCATTTTGCTACTTATCCTTGTGCTTGTGGCAGGGACTAAGCAGCTAGGAGCGCAGAGGTGGCTTACTATCGGGGCATTTTCACTTCAGCCTAGCGAGCCTGTCAAAGTCGCTATTATCCTCCTGCTAGGGCTTCACATATCTACCAATCCCCCTCCACCAAACGGCTATGGGATTAAGCAGTTTTGTATTTTGAGCTTTTATATTTTGTTGCCTTTTGTGTTGATTTTGCTTCAGCCAGATTTGGGCACGGCATTGGTGGTGCTATTTATGGGATTTGGCACGCTGTTTTTGATAGGGGTAAATCCACGCATTTGGATAACGCTCATAATGTCCGTGCTTGTGGCTTCGCCTTTTATCTATGGCTCGCTAAAAGACTACCAAAAAAAGAGAATCCACGACTTTATCAGCGAAAAGCCAAGCTACCACGTCCAGCAATCAATCATCACCATAGGTTCAGGTGGGATTCTAGGAAAGAAAAAAGAAGAATCCACTCAAACACAGCTAAAGTTCCTCCCCATAGCTACGAGTGATTTTATATTTGCCTACTTTGTGGAGCGGTGGGGATTTTTGGGGGCGATTTTTCTTATCGGGCTTTATGGCGTGATGATTTTGCATATTTTATCCTTTTGCTTTATGGGAGAAAAAGACTATCGCTTGCGCACCACCGCTGCGGCAGTGGCTATGCTACTGTTTTTTTATGTATCTGTAAATATTGGTATGACGATAGACTTTGCCCCTGTGGTTGGGATACCATTGCCACTTATGAGCTACGGAGGGAGTAGCTTTATTACCTTTATGGTGCTTTTTGGGATACTAGAAAATATGCTCGCATTTCGCTTTAGCTACACCAATAGCCAAAATCCACTAAAAGTGCTCGTGCGCAAGAGAAAGTGGGGGGGGGGGGCGATAAAAGATAGCTCGGCATAAAATCCTAATAAAATCACAAAAAGTAAGCATAGCTATTTGATATAGAAGTGCTTGCTAGCTTGGATTTTACTTTGACCAGCTTTTGATTAGCAAGTGAGATTTTGAAGTGCTTATTAAAAGAGATTTTTGGGATTTTGTGGATTTTGTAGTAAATTTTTGGTAAAATCTCGCTTTGCACTTTCTTGCGTTATTTTACTCGTTTGCTTTTTTGTTCGCATTTTGGTTTGAAAAGGACCTTTAGCTCAGCTGGTCAGAGCACTCGGCTCATAACCGATTGGTCGTAGGTTCAAGTCCTACAAGGTCCACCATTACTTCTTATACTTCTTTACTACTTTTAGCTATTTATCAAAACCTCATTCATACCAAGCAAGCACTTAAAGCCTTTTAGCGAATCAATGATTTTTTCTTTTGGCAAGTTGCGTGTGATAAAGACGAGATTTGAGCCACTTTGCGTGTCTTTTTTGATATGCGTAGGCGGGTGGATAATGTGCATCGCGCCATTTATGCTTACCAAAAAATCCTCGCCAATATCGATAATCCCCTTTACGCGCAGGACTTTCGTGCCGTATTTGTGAAGCAACAAACTTAGCCAAATCCCAAACGCGCTCCACTCAATCGCCCCACTAAAGCTAATGCTAAGCGTGTCAAAGCCTTGCAAATGAGGATTTCGTGGGGGATTTTGCGCTAGATTCTGCGATTTTTGCCACGCGTTCGTAGAATCTACGCCTTTTTTCATATTAGATTCTGCGAATATATTTTCAAAATCCACATTCGCCCTATCAAAAATCTCCACACTTGGATTTAGCCCCAAAATCTCCGCTCTTAACGCATTCAAAGCCTTTTCATTGCTTTGCAAATCCGTCTTTGTCAGTAAAATACTATCGGCAAAGATGATTTGCTCCCGCGCTTCATCATTTTCAAGATGCAAAAATCCATTTAGCGCGTCAATACAAGCAATCACGTCACACGCCTCAAAATGCGCCCCCAAAAATGTATCGCTCAAAAGCGTCCATAAAATCGGCGCGGGATTTGCTAACCCTGTGGTTTCGATGATGACGCGATTTAGCACTTCGCAACGCGAATCATAGCCATTTAGCACATTTCTTAATGATTCCACTAAATCCAAACGCCGATTGCAGCACACGCACCCCGCGTTTAGATAGAGCATTTGCTCCTCGCTATAATCCACACTTGACCGTAGCACTCGCTGGTCTAGGGCGACTTGCCCGATTTCATTGATGATGACAGCTACGCCTTTGTCGTTGTTTGCGCGTAAATACTGCCCCAAAAAGCTAGTTTTGCCACTGCCTAGAAAGCCTGTGATAAGCGTTAGTGGAATCTTTGCCATTTAGTTTAAGCGCGTAGATTCGCGATTCAAATTAGATTCGCCCAAAAATGCAAGTAGATTGTCATCTAACGCGTCAATCTCCCTCTTTGCCAAATCCTTTGCCTTATCCCACAAATCGCCCAAATCATTGACAATCACGCTCTGCCCCTTTTTATCGCACAGCACAAATTTACTGCCCTGCCAATCATCGATTTTTAGCCCATAAAAGCGCAAAATCTCATTTAGCAATTTCACGCGCTTTAGTCGCGCTCTCTTGCGCGAAAAAGCGTTTTCATTCACACTAGATTTTTGCCCCGCGAGATTCATATCGCTCCCAAAGCTAATATCACTCCAATGAAACGAGCTAACCAACTCACCGCACAAAACACACATTTTTATCCTTATCTAATTCGTTATTGCGAGATTCTGCTTACGCAGAATCGTGGCAATCCACCTTGTAAAAAACCTAGACTCTGCGTTTTTTAATCTACCCACAAGACGAATTTGAGCTGATTTATAAAATTACTTACGCGGACATCGTTTCAAAAAATCATCAGCGATTTGATTAAATGTTACCCACTTCACACCTTCGTGCTTGTTGATATGCTCGATTATGCGCTCGTGCATTAGTAGCACTTGTGGACGCCCGCTCACATCAGGGTGAATCGTCATTCCAAACACCGCATAATCCATTTCCCTATAAACCCAATCAAATTGGTCAATCCACATTTGCCCTATATCGCGGGGGCTTACAAAGCCAAAGCTATTTGGCGACTTTTTGATAAACATCATCGGTGGCAAATCGTCCAAATACCAATTCGCAGGGATTTCCACCAAATCCGTTTCCTCCCCGCGCACCAAAGGCTTCATCCAATCTTTCGCCTCCCCACTATAATCAATCTTACTCCACTTATCACCCACGCGCACATAATATGGGGTAAAATCATTGTGCATAAGCGAGTGGTCATACTTTATGCCGTGCTTTAGCAAAAGCTCGTTTGTAATGTTTGAGAACTCCCACCACGGCGCGACATAGCCTGTGGGTGCTTTGCCCGTAAGCCCTTTGATTAGCTCAATGCTTTTTAGCAAGACATCTTCTTCTTGCTTCGCGCTCATTGCGATAGGATTTTCGTGCGAATAGCCGTGTGCACCGATTTCGTGCCCCGCATCGACTATCATTTTCATCTGCTCGGGGAATGTTTCGATAGAATGCCCCGGTGCAAACCAAGTCGCAGGTAAATTATATTTTTGAAATAGCTTCAAAAGTCGTGGGATTCCCACCTCACCCGCAAAAAGTCCTCGCGAAATATCATCGGGCGAATCCTCGCCACCATAGCTACCTAGCCACCCTGCCACCGCGTCAATATCCACGCCATAAGCTACTAAAATCTCTTTTGCCATTTGTTACTCCTTTTTAAGTTGATTTGCCAAAACTCCTTTTAGTGAGTTTGGTGTCAAAGTCCTTTAGATAGGGAATCGCTTCGCGTTGTGAGTAAATCTCATCTAAATTTATTTGCGTGATTATGGCTTCATTTAGCTTTGTGGCTTTTTTGATGATAGTGCCTTTTGGCGAAATGATTCGCGAATCTCCTGCAAATTCGATAGATTCCGCTAGTTTCATTAAATTGTCATTCTGAGCCGTAGGCGAAGAATCTCTGTTATTTTTTTGAGACACTTCGCTACGCTCAGTATGACAAAAAGTAGTAGATTCTGCGAATTGCGTGCTAGATTCTGCACCTTTTGCAGAATCTATATTTTTAGAATCACAAATTCTAGTATTGATTGCTTCGCTTCGCTCGCAAATCCTGCGGATTGCGGTGGAAGTTTTGTATTTGGAGGAAATTTTGGGGATAAAACTAGACTTTTGGGTCTGTTGTTCCCCAAAATTTCCTCCAAGTGCGAAAGGTGTGTCCAAAGACGAATTTAACGCACTAGATTCTGCGTTTTCAATTCCACTATGATTACACGCTAACACAAAGCAACTATTCTCTATCGCCCTCGCCCTACTTAGCAAATCCCAATTATACGCCCTTGCCGCTCCAAACGCGCTAGGATAGATTAAAATCTCTGCGCCTTGCAACGCCAAAATATTCGCCCCCACGCCAAAACCTATTTCATAGCAAATCTGCAAACCCACTTTCGCGCTGAAATTGCCAAAGTTTAGCTTAAAAACTTCGTATTTTTTGCCCTTACTAAAACGCGATTTTTCTTTCCCCCACAAATAGATTTTTCGGTGTTTGCCTACGCATTTTCCGCTTGGTGCGATGATATAGGCTGTGTCATATAGCTTTTTGTTTGATTTTTCTATGCCACACGCCACGATATGCACTGCATTTTCTTTTGCAAATGTGCTTAGTGCTTTGAAAGTTGCGTGTTTTTGTGGCTTTGCAAAATCTAGTGCGAAATCGCTGTCGTGCGGAGCAACGCAATATCCACTATCAAATAGCTCGTGAAATACCACTAGATTCGCGCCTTTTTTAAGCGAATCTTTGGCGAGTTTTAGCGCGAGACGCAGATTTTCTTGTAAAGCGTAGGGTTTAGGACACATTTGGATAAGTGCTACGGTTAGGATTCGCATTTTGATTCCTTACACTTTTGCTTTTATTGTAGTCATATATTTACTAATGCAACCGCTACAAAATCCATATTTTTTCTTAAAATACACAAAAAGTAACATTATGCTAATGCTTCTATGCCTATGCTATTTATCCTTAGAGAACTGATTTGACTACAAAGATTTATGCCTATATTTTTGAAATAATGCCTAAGTATGTAACAAAGTTTTTGTATCATAATCATCATAATAGTAAGAATGTTGTGAGTTTTTTGCAAAAAACTTTAAAGGAGAGAAAATGCCTCACAAAGAAAATTCAGCAAATCGTGTGTATTTTTTCGCTACTTGTATCGGGGCGGCGGCGTATTCTAGCACTTGTCTCAATGCTATCAAACTCCTCCAAAACGCAGGTGCGCAAGTGGTTTTCAAAAAAGACCAAACTTGCTGCGGGCAGCCAAGCTTTAATTCTGGCTACTATGATGAGACGCGCAAAATCGCCCTGCACAATATGGAGCTTTTCGATGAGGAGATTCCTATCATTTTGCCTAGTGGCTCGTGCGCAGGAATGATGAGGGTGGATTATTTGGAGCTTTTTGAGGGGAGCGAGCACTATGAGAGGGCAAAGAGATTTTGCTCGCGCGTATATGAGCTAAGCGAATACTTGCTTGCTCGTGGCGTGGCTTATGAGGACAAAGGGGCTAGCACAAATGTAACTTGGCATAGCAACTGCCACGCTCTGCGCACGGCTAAGTGTATAGAGCCAGCCAAAACACTGCTAAAAGGGCTAAAAAATGTCAATCTCATCGAACTAGAGCGCGAGGAGGAGTGCTGTGGGTTTGGCGGGACATTTAGCGTAAAAGAGCCAGAGGTAAGCAACGCTATGGTTACGCGCAAAGTCGAGGACATACAAGCGCGAAATGTCGAGTATCTGCTCTCTGCGGACGCGGGCTGTCTGCTAAATATCGCAGGGGCTATGGCAAAGCAGGGTGTGAGTGTGAAGCCTATGCACTTATATGATTTCCTAGCCCAGCGCATAGGAATCGCTTAAAAAGTGCGCAAAAGTAGAATAAAGCGCACAATGCAAAGCACAAGCAAAAAGGCAAAAAAGGCAATGCAAAAAGTAGTGAAAAAAGCGCGAGCAACAATCTAGAATTTAGAGTGCATTTTTGTTTGCAAAGCGCGAAAGGCACTAAAGCCAAAACAACAAAACACAACTAGGGAGGCAAAAATGAGTAGCACCACAAATCTAAGCACCAAAGAGCTAAAAGGCAAATACCACAGCGCGATAGAAAAAGGACTAAGCAATAAGCAACTCCAAGAAAATCTATTGCGTGCGATGGATACTCTGCGGGGCAATCGCAAAAAACTCGTAACCACAAGGTTTATTGATTGGGAATCACTGCGTGCTAAGGGCAAGGAGCTCAAGCAAAAAAACCTGCGCAAACTTGATAAAAATCTCTTAGAGTTTGAGAAAAACGCTACAAAAAATGGTATGAAAGTGCATTGGGCTCGGGACGCAAAAGAGGCAAATGAGCTTATTTATGGGATTATGAAGCAAAAAGGTGCGCTAAAAGTCCTAAAAGGCAAATCAATGGCAAGCGAGGAAATCGGCTTTAACCACTTCGTAGAATCTAAGGGCTTAGAGGCGTTTGAAACGGATTTGGGAGAAGTGATTTTACAGCTTCTTGGCGAGCCGCCTGTGCATATTGTCGTCCCAGCTATCCACAAAAACCGCTACGAAGTGGGCGAGCTATTTCACGCTAAGCTAAACGCCCCGCTAGAAAATGAAATCGAAAAGCTCAACGCCATAGCGCGAAACTATATGCGCAAGGAGTTTCAAACTTTCACTATGGGAATGAGCGGGGTAAATTTCGCCATAGCAAATGAGGGCGCGATATGGCTTATCGAAAACGAGGGTAACGGGCGAATGAGCACCACCGCGCCTGATGTGCATATCGCCATTTGTGGAATCGAAAAGGTGGTGGAGAGCTTTGAAGATGCTGCGATTTTGGACTCTATGCTCGCACCCTCTGCGGTGGGAAGCGTCATCACCTGCTACAACAACATAATCACTTCCCCACGCAAAGAGGGCGAAAAAGACGGACCAAAAGAAGTGCATATCGTGCTACTTGATAACAACCGCTCAAATATGCTAAAAGATAGCCACTACTACCGCTCGATGAGCTGTATCCGCTGTGGGAGCTGTCTAAATCACTGCCCTGTGTATGACAAAATCGGCGGACACGCGTATCTAAGCACATATCCCGGACCCATAGGCGAGGTGATTACCCCACAAATCTATGGGCTAAATTCTTGCTCGCCGATGCTTGATTTGTGCTCGCTATGCGGGAGATGTAGCGAGGTGTGTCCTGTGGAGATTCCCCTAGCGGAGTTGATACGCGATTTGCGAAGTGAGCGCGTGGGGCAGGGCAGAAAGATAGTCAAAGCAAATGGCGAATATGGCGCAAGTGGTGCTTCAAGTGGTAGTGCTTCAAGCGGTGGCGTTTCGAGTGGTGCAGGTGGTGCAAACGGTGTTTCAAGCGGTGCAAATGCTCTAGATTCTGAACTGCATACGCAAAATCCTATCGAGCAAAGCGCGATGAGGGGATTTGCAAACCTCGCTACAAGCCCAGCTAAATGGCGATTTGTAATGAGCCTAACCCATCTAGCACCGCTTGCTAAGCCATTTGCTAGCTTTGTGCCATTGCTAAGTAAGTGGGTAAAATACCGCGCTTTCCCAAAAGTGAGCGGGGGACTACACCAAAAGGTAAAAAAAATGCAAGGAGTGATTTATGAGTAATGCAAATACGCAAGGGATTTTAAGCCCAAAAGAAGAGATTTTGGCACGAGTGAGGGAATCTATCGCTTGTAATTCTCATATCCCAAGTATCAAAGAGGGCGAGCCGCGCTTTAGCCAGCCACTGCATTTAAGTGGAGAGGGCAAAGAGGCGTTGTTGCAAGATTTTACGCTCAATCACACCAACAACAAATCGCTTATCATAGAATCTTCTAAGGGCGATTTGCCAAGCACTATCGCTAAAATCCTAGCTGAAAATGATAGCGAAATCAGCGTGAGTGCTAGCAATGGCAACGCGGGAAATGGCAGTGTGGGAAATGGCGCAGGCGGTGCTAGCGCGGGAAATGGTGCGGGCGAAAATCTCAAAGAGATTTTGTGTAATTGTGATTTGGACTGCGAGCTAGAAGCCGTGCAAAACGCACTAAAGCAGGCAAACTTGCAATCCTACGCGCTTTTGCCCTACACACAGAGTGTGGACTCTATGCGTGATAGGCTTTTTGGCATAAGTGCTAGTATCGTGCAGGCTCGCTGTGGTATCGCGGATTTGGGCGTGATAGCACTTAGCTCCAATGAAAACGCCCCGCGCCTAAGCTCGCTCATCACAAACATTTGCATTTACTTGCTTGATAAAAATCATATCGCGCCAAATATGCTAGAGGGCATTAAATTTGCCAAAGAGTATGAGAGGAAGCGCAGTGGAAGCGAGATTTTGCCAAGTAATATTATCCTTGTAGCTGGACCATCGCGCACCGCAGATATAGAGCTACAAACCGTCTTTGGCGTGCACGGACCACGAAAGACTTACACGGTGTTGTATTAAGCACTCAAACTCATCGCTAGCTTTTTGCTTAGTTTTTTTGGCTTTTTGATGAAGTGTCCGATGACGCTATCACATACAAGCTAGCTAGCGATATTATCTACCTAAACCACAATAAAAACTACTAAAATTTATGCGGATTTTGTCTATGGATTTTTGAGTATCGCCACAGTTAGTCCATCTTCTTTGAAGTATTTTTTTGCCACAGAGGTTATGTCTTCCAGAGTCAGCTTAGAAAAACTTTCTTCATACTCAAGCAGTGGTTTTATGTTGCCTTTCACCAAATATCGTCCAAAGATTCCTGCTACCGAGCTAGCTTTATTTAGCCCAAAAACAAAGCTAGCACGCATATTTACTTTGACTTTGTCTAGCTCTTTTTGCGTGATTTTGCCTTTTTTTACTTTCTCTAGTATGGTTAAAATCTCTTTTTGCAGTTTCTTTGCTTCTACACCAGCATTACCCGCCGCCATAAACAAAAAAATCCCGCTATCTTTTAGTGCCATAGCAGAAGCAGATACCTCGCTAGCTATGTTTTTTTTATCCACTAGCTCGGCATCAAGTAGGGCAGATTTACCCCCGCTTAGTATGTCAGCTAGCGCAGAGAGTGCTACTTGGTCTTTATCCTCAAAGTTTGGGATTTTATACCCCATAAGTAGCCACTCTATCTCGCTTTCTTTGCGGACTATGACTTCGCGGTAGCCATCTTGGGCTGGTTCTGTGATTTTGGGGCGAGATATTTTGATTTTGTTAGCGATTTTGCCAAAATGCTTTTTCGCGCTCTCAAATACTACATTTGGCTCTATATCGCCTGCTACCACGATTATGGCGTTATTTGGCTGATAATACTGCTGATAAAAATTGCGTATATCATCTATATCCCAGCTCAAAATATCGCCCATAAAGCCAATAGGTGTCCAATGATACGAATGGTGCAAAAACGCAGTATTGAAAAAACGGAAGTAGAGATAGCCCACAGGAGAGTTATCAGTCCGCCATCTGCGCTCCTCTGCTACGACTTGTCGCTCGGGCTGAAACTCCTTTTCACTTAAACTTAGATTTTGCATAAGCTCGGCAAACAGCTCAAGCGATTTATCGACATTTGCCGCGCTTGATTTTATGTAGTATTGCGTGTAGTCAAAACTTGTCGCTGCGTTGTTTGTCCCACCAAAGCTCTTTACTATCTCATCAAACTGCCCTGCTTTTAGGTTTTTGGTGGATTTGAAGCTTAGGTGCTCTAGTATGTGTGCTATGCCACTTTTGCCCATCACTTCATCTCTAGAGCCCACTTTGTAAAACACATTTGTCTGTATTACACCACTTTTGTTATCAAGCGGGATTACCACTACTTCTAGCCCATTTTCTAGTCGTATCTGCTTAAAATCAGGTAACGCACTTTGTTTTGGATTTGCACCTGCTATACTCATAAACACTCCTATCGTCAAAATAAAAACTAATGTCCTCACGGGAATTCTCCTTACAAAAAGCCAAATCTCATAGATAAAAAACGCAATTCTAGCCAAAATGAGAAAACACACTAGAATCCTAACAATACAAATGATAAAAAACACACAAAAACGCGAGTTAAGTTGCAAGCCGAGTAAGTTTGGTGGAAAAATGCAAGAAACAAAAATCATTTAAAATCATTCAAGTGCAAGAAACAAGAAAGAAGCAAGAAAGAAGCAAGAACAAGAAGCAATAAAAAAGGTTAAGCGTAATAAAAAGTAATGAAGCCACTACGCAAGTATCTAAACCTCGTAGCAATGGTTTTGGCAGACGCAAAATCTACCAAAACCCAAACACCACTCCACAAAGCCCAAAATCAAGCAAATATTTTTTTGCTACCCCGTTTGCTATTTCCTTGAAGTGGGGGTATCGTGGTGGTAGGCTACCTCGCCTGCTATATCACTGATGATAGCACACGCAGCTTCGCTAGCAGAGCCCATAGCTGTGGTTACCATAGAGGTTACCCCAGAAGCGATACCAGCGACATACGCACCTGCTTTTAGCTCCTGTCTACCGCTCCACTCTAAGCGGACTTTGTTTGGGCGGGGGATAAGCGTGTGCGGACGCACAAATTCTCTAAACCCCTCTATCTCAAAGCTACTCGCTCCCGTAGCAAATATGACATACTCACTTTGCAGCGCTTCAAACCCATCTCCACTTGTGATAAACGCGCCTTTTTGCCCACTCACAGCAGTAGCTTTGCCCGTGATATAGCGCACTTCAAGCATAGAGGCGATTTGAGATTTTAGCTGTGAGTAAATCTCGGGAGCTTTTGCGCCTAGTGGAAAAAGAGGAGCATTATAAATCGCAGCAGCGTTCAAATCGCCCTTGCCCTCATCAATGATAGTTATCTCAAAATCCCTATCCGCGCTTTTTGCGCTAGCAAAAATAAGTGCAGAGGTAAGCCCTGCAATAGAGCCACCGATGATAGTAATGGAAGTTTTCATTTTGTATCCTTTATGACAGATTTTGCGCCAAAACCTTTGCAAACCAAGTAAAATCCAAGAGAGTAGAATCCAAGAGATAGAAATCCGAGAAGTAATTCTAAAGAAGTCTAGCCAAAGCCCAAAAACTATGACTAGAAAAACCATAATGAAATCTAGCTTTTGGATAATTACCCTAAAATCCACCAAAGATTTTATCGCGCGTGAATTGTAGTATAAAAATGATAATGTTGTGCAAAATTTACAAAAACAAACACCTAAAAACCTTAAAAAAAACAAACCCAAAGATTCTATCTCAAAGCAAGTATCTAGCCAAAAGATTACGCGCTTATATGACTACAAATTTTGTGTATTAAAAGATTTTGGCTACACTTAAATTTTTGGCTTTAATGCTTTGGATTTTGCTTCAAGCCAAATGAGCTAAAAATAAGCCAAATCCAAAACACAAGCCAAATACCAAAACCAAAAAGGAGCAACAATGCTAGTTACAGGAAATGAAATCCTCCAAAAAGCACACAAAGAGGGCTATGGCGTAGGCGCGTTTAATTTTGTCAATTTTGAAATGCTAAATGCGATTTTCCTCGCGGCTGATAGCAAAAAGTCCCCGCTTATTATCCAAGCAAGCGAGGGCGCGATAAAATATCTCGGTATTGATATGGTGGTGGGGATTGCGCGCACGATGTCAAGCCGATATAGCCATATCCCTGTGGCACTTCATCTTGACCACGGCACTTCTTTTGAGTCTTGCAAAAAAGCCATTGACGCTGGATTTACCTCTGTGATGATAGACGCCTCCCATCACGAGTTTGCCCAAAATCTAGCCCTCACCACGCAAGTAGTGGAGTATGCCCACAGCAAGGGCGTGAGCGTAGAGGCAGAGCTAGGGCGACTGCAAGGCATCGAGGATAATATCTCTGTGAGTGAAGCGGACGCCGTGCTAGTAAATCCCGCAGAGGCAGAGGAGTTTGTCGCCAAAAGCAAGGTGGATTTCCTAGCCCCAGCCATAGGCACTAGCCACGGAGCGTTTAAATTCAAAGGCGAGCCAAAGCTAGATTTTGCCCGCCTCCAAGAAGTAAAAAAGCGCACCAATATCCCCCTCGTGCTTCACGGCGCAAGCGCGATACCACAATATGTGCGTGAGTCTTTCCTAGCCACAGGTGGCGACCTCAAAGGCAGCAAGGGCGTGCCTTTTGACTTCTTGCAAGAAGCGGTAAAAGGCGGGATAAACAAAGTAAATACCGACACGGATTTGCGCATAGCCTTTATGGCACAAGTGCGCAAAGTCGCAAATGAGGACCCCACGCAGTTTGACTTGCGCAAGTTTTTTGCCCCTGCTATGGAAGCGATGAGCGCGGTAATCGCGGAGCGAATGGAAGTGCTAGGCTCTGCAAACAAAATCTAGCAAAATCTCTTAAAGAGATATGTTTGGGAGGGGGAATCTAGCAAACTAAAATGACTTAGGAGGGAAATGCGGGGTAAAGGTGTATTGTAAGCATATCGCAGGTAAATCGCAGAGCAAATTGAGGGACAAATCGGGCAAAATGAGAGGGCAAATCGGGGATTGAACTGCAAGTTATTATTATGAAAGACGAAGCAAAGACACGGATAGATATTGACACATTGTTGCGAGATTGCGGGTTTGTCCTGCAAGATAAAGGCGAGTTTAATCGCTATGCCAAAGCGCAAGGGCAGGATATTTCAGGAGTTGCTGTGCGAGAATTTACTATGAGCGATGGGAGCGAGGCGGACTACTTGCTTTTCATCGAGGGCAAAGCCTGTGGCGTCATCGAGGCGAAAAAACAGGGCGTATCCCTAAGTGGCACGCACGCTCAAAGCAGACACTACGCCACGCACCTACCCCCTCATCTAAAAGCGTGGGCAAATCCCCTGCCGTTTCTTTACAATAGCAACGGCGGTGAGATTGATTTCACAGATTTGCGTGAGCCAAGCCCTCGCGCTAGGCGCGTTTTTGCCTTTCACACGCCACAAGCATTGTTTGACAAACTACGCTCCACGCCTTTACGCCAAAACCTTACCACACTTCCCGCCACGCACCTAGACACCGTGCCTTTGCGCCCTTGTCAAGTAGAGGCGATTACCGCTCTTGAATCTTCCCTTGCCAAAGGCAACCCCCGCGCCCTTATCCAAATGGCGACAGGTGCGGGCAAAACTTTCACCGCGTGCAATTTCATCTACCGCCTTTTAGCCCACGCAAACGCAAAACGCGTCCTTTTCCTAGTCGATAGAAACAATCTCGGGCGACAGAGCAAAAAAGAGTTTGATAATTTCCGCCTCCCAAATGACAATCGCAAATTTAGCGAAATCTACATTACCACGCATTTGCAAAGCAACCATATCGACAAGGATTCAAAGCTAGTCATCACCACGATTCAAAGGCTTTATTCGCTACTAAAAGGCGAAGTAGAGTTTGATTCGCACAATGAGGAATTTTCCGCTTTTGATAGCGAGACAGCGAAAAGCACCGCCCCCAAAGAGCTAAAATATAATCCAAATTTCCCCATAGACTTTTTTGACTTTATCATCGTAGATGAGTGCCACAGAAGCATTTATGGCGAGTGGCGTCAAGTGCTAGAGTATTTTGATGCCTTTATCATCGGGCTTAGTGCCACGCCTAGCAAACACACGCTAGGATTTTTCCACAAAAATATGGTAAGCGAATACGCGCTAGAGCGTTCCATTGCGGATGGCGTGAATGTGGGCTTTGAGATTTTCCGTATAAAAACGCGCGTAAGTGAAGAGGGAGGGCTTATTGAGAGTGGGTTTAGTGTGCCTGTGCGCGATAAACGCACCAGAAAGGAGATTTATCAAAGTTTTGATGAGGACAAAGCCTATCAAAAAAGCGACTTAGATAGAATCGTGCTAAACCCAAACCAAATCCGCACGATTTTGGAGTGCTATCAAAAATCCGTTTTCACACAGCTTTTCCCCGACCGTGTGCGTGATAAAGCGTGGATTCCCAAAACCCTTATTTTTGCCAAAGATGACAACCACGCCGAAGAGATTGTCCGCATAGCGCGTGAAGTTTTCCACGCTGATAATGATTTTTGCCAAAAAATCACTTATAATGTGAGCAAACAAAGCCCAGAAGAGCTTATCTCTGCCTTTCGCAACGACCCCAAATTCCGCATAGCCGTAACGGTGGATATGATAGCCACAGGCACGGACATAAAGCCCCTAGAAGTGCTTATCTTTATGCGTGATGTCAAGTCCAAACTCTACTACGAGCAAATGCTAGGGCGCGGGGTTCGCACGATACTAGATGATGATTTAAAGAGACTTACGCCAAATGCGAGTGCCAAACGACATTTTTTTGTAATTGATGCGGTGGGCGTAACTGAAAGCCTAAAAACCATATCCGCGCCCTTAGAGCGCAAAAAGGGCATTAGCTTTAAAAAATTGCTAGAAAATGTCGCAATGGGCGCAAACGATGAGGACACTATATCAAGCCTAGCTAGTCGCCTATCCAAACTCGCGCTAAACGCCACGCCAAAAGAGAGTGAAAATATCCGCGCTTATAGCGGTGGCAAGGACTTGCACGGATTAGCAAACGCACTTTTGCTAAGCATAGATAGCGATTTTTGCGAGGGCAAAAGTGAAGCACAGATAGAGAGTGCGAGAGATTTGGCACTGCGCCCATTTTGTGAGCCACTTTTGCGCCAGAGTTTGCTTGATATGTGCGCTAGGAGTGAGATTATCATCGATACCCAAACGCCAGATGAGGTGATAAGCGGTGAGAAAAGCGCAGACCAAGCCCTTAAACGCATTCAAGATTTTAAAGATTTTATCGACACGCACAAAGATGAGATAGAGGCTTTGCATATCATCTACACGCAGAGCTACGCCACCTCGCGCCTTACGCGCACACTCATAGCCGAGCTACACGAGAGGCTACAACTATCCGCGCTTACTATCCCAAGTCTTTGGAGTGCCTACGCACTCACGCGCAACACCGCGCAAAATGAGTGTGTGAAGCCATTGAGGGGCGACTCCACCACGCAAAAGCTCACAAATCTTATCCAGCTCGTGCGATTTGAGCTAGGCTTTGATAAAGAGTTGCGCGACTTTGGAGGCGTGGCAAACTCGCGCTTTGAGCTATGGAAAGGTAGGCAAATCAAAAAGGGCATAGACTTTAGCCCAGAGCAGCTAGATTTCCTAACCCACATAAAAGACTATATCATCACAAACGCCTACCTAGCGCACGATGACATTCAAGGGCTAAATGACGCCTATGGCGATACAAACGGAATCTTTGTAGCAAAGGCACTCTTTGGGGAGCGATTTAGCGCGTTGCTAAATGAGCTAAACCTCGCACTCATCGGGGGAGTAAAGGCGAGTTAGGGGAAATGTATCGCCGTCATTGCGAGAATCGCAAAGCGATTCGTGGCAAAACAAGCGTAGCGAAGTTTCTTTAGTAATCCGCCGTGCCGTCATTGCGAGATTTTGTGAAGCAAAATCGTGGCAACTCATTCGCCGTCATTGCGAGACGAGCCAACGGCTCGGCGTGGCAATCCACCGCGCTGATATTGTGAATTTTACTTATTTTTTAATAAAATACATTTTAATTCATATTTTTTCAAAAATTTGTAAAAAAGTTAATCTAAAATGTATTATAATATGCCTTTAAGTTTAATTTAGGAAAAACAATGTTAATTGAATTTAGGGTAAAAAATTTTCGCTCATTTCAAGGCGAGCAAGTTTTTAGCCTTGTGGCAAGTAGCCAAAAACAGCACCAAAACAACACATTTAAAGTTGAAAACGAAAATTTGACTCTACTAAAAAGTGCTGCGATTTATGGCGCAAATGCGGCAGGCAAGTCTAATTTTATCAAGGCTTTTGCAGTGATGAGTGAGATTGTAGTTAAAAGTGCGATTGTCCAAAGGGGCGAAAAACTCCCTATACTTCCTTTTTTGCTCGGGCAAGATAAAGACAATCCAACGGAATTTGAGATTTCTTTTATAGCTCAAGGCATTCGATATAAATATGGTTTTAGCACCACGCAAGAGCAGATTATCAAAGAGTGGCTTTATGCCTATCCAAACGGCAGGATTCAGCAATGGTTTTTACGCACTTATGATGAAAAAACACAAGAATACACTTATGAGGATAGAAATCTCATAGGTGAAAAAAAGCTATGGGAAAAATCCACACGAGAAAATGCACTTTTTTTATCCACCGCCATTCAGCTTAATAGTGAGCAGTTAAAGCCTATTTTTGATTGGTTTTTATTGCTTGGCATTAGCACAAATTCTGGAGATTTTGCAAATTCTTTTAATATCACTATTGACACCTTTCAAAAGCAACCAAAAGAACTCATAGACTACCTAAAATCTGTGGATTTAGATATTGAAAATCTAAAGATTGAAAAGCAAGAGTTTGAGCCAGAAGTGCCATCAAATATCCCAAAAGAAATGAGAGAGCAATTTAAGCAATTTGCCAAAACCACACGATTTAAAGTTCAAACTACACATATAAATCAGCAAGGCAACCCCATTGACTTTGACATAGAGCTAGAATCAGAAGGCACACAAAAGTTTTTTACTTTTTTAGGACCTGTGCTAAATACCCTAAAAAATGGCAGAATCTTAATCATAGATGAGCTCCACAACCACCTACACCCCGCAATGACAAGATTTATCATAGAGCTTTTTCATAATGATAAAATCAACACCAAAAATGCCCAGCTTATTTTCACTACACACGAAACCTCCGTGCTAAACAAAGACATTTTTAGAAAAGACCAAATCTATTTTTGCGAGAAGCAAAACAAAGCCACCACAATCTATTCTATGAGCGATTTCAAAGGACTGCGCGAAAATATCGACTATGAAAAATCCTATCTTTTGGGGCGATTTGGTGCTTTGCCACGACTAAAAAGCATTAAGGGCTTAAAATAATGGGAACAGATGATTTACACAAAAAATCCACTATCAAGCGACCACAGCGCAATTTAGAACCTAAAAAAGTTATTTTGATTGTTTGTGAGGGGCAAAAGACAGAGAAAAATTATTTCCAATGCCTTAAAGAGTCGCTAAATCTCATAAGCGTAAGCATCGAGATACTCCCTAGCCCACACTCTACGCCACTGCAAGTCATAAGCTACGCAGAGCAAAAAGCAAAAGAGTCCAATGAATACGATGAGATTTATTGCGTATTTGATAGGGACACGCATAGCGACTTTGATAAAGCACTAATCAAAGCGCGAAATATAAAGCTAGAAAACTCCACATTTAAAGTCATAGTCTCAGACCCTTGTTTTGAGTTTTGGATACTGCTCCACTTTACCCAAACGGCACAAAATTTTAGCACAAATGCCAAACCCTGCCAAGCCGTGCAAAAGCATAAAGGTTTTAAGAAAAATTTGCCACATTACAGCAAGGACTATGATTTTGAGGACATTATAAGCAAACATTTAGCCACAGCTATTAAAAATGCAAATGCGATTAACAAAACAAATCTATCAGCAAGGCAAACCCCATACACGCAGGTAGTAACCCTTGTAGAGAGATTGCAAAAGCTATCAAAAGTAAAATAAAAGCTAGATTTTGATGATTTCCAATGTGGCTTTTATCACATTGCCAATTTGCCACGCTACTAAATGAGCTAAACACTACGCTAATATGGGCACTCATCGGGGGAGTAAAGGCGAGTTAGGGAAATGTATCGCCGTCATTGCGAGAAAATCCACAAGGATTTTCGTCGCAAAACAAGGCGAAGCGCAGTTTCTTTAGTAATCCGCCGTGCCGTCATTGCGAGATTTGCTTGCAAACTCACTAGCGATTTGTAGTGTGCGCCGTATCAGCACTCGCCCACACTTATGAGTCCACAAAATCTAGCACAAATTCTAGAATCCACTCCTATCAAAATCTTGCCAAAAGCACTTCTTTTTGATATACTTTTGTTTATACTTTTGAAATGTATCGTAAAGCAAAAGCCAAAAATGCACAATACACAAAGCCAAAAAACTATAACATAAAAACCTAAGGAGACCAAATGCAAACCCTCCAAACCAATGTAAAAAAATGGGGTAACTCCCTTGCTATCCGCATACCAAACGCTATCGTAGAAAATCTAAAACTCAATGACAACACCCCCCTAGACATAAAAATCTCAAAAAACAAAATAATCCTAAGCAAAAAAGAAGAGCTCTCGCACTTGCTAGGCAAAATCAACGATGATAACCTACACACCGATGATTTTTCCACCCCCTGTGGCAAAGAGTGGTAAGCGATGCCATCACGCATACCAAAAGCCCTTTCAAAAGCATACACACCAAAGAGGGGCGATATTATCTGGCTAGACTTTGACCCACGAAGCGGGCACGAGCAAGGGAGAATGCGACCCGCCCTAGTGCTAAGCCCAGAGGAGTATAACTCCAAAAGCGGACTTTGCCTAGCTATGCCTATCACAAGCAAAGTCAAAGGCTATCCCTTTGAAATCGCGCTAAAAAGCAAAAAGATTGATGGCGTAATCCTAAGCGACCACATAAAAAGTCTAGATTTTAGGGCGCGAAACGCACGATTTTGCGACAAGGTAGATAGCGACACACTACAATGCGCCCTACACAAACTCTCACTTTTGCTATTCTAACCACATAGCGACAAGCCAACGGCTCGGCGTAGCAATCCACGCCTTTATTTGTCATTGCGAGGCAGTGGCTTTAGCCACAACGAAGCAATCCAAAAATCTCACACAAAAGCCAAAATCACTCCCTTGCCAAACGAGCGTATTTTATAATATAATTTCGCTTTTTAAAAACAAGGATTCACTATGTCCCAAGAAAAGCTCAAATTTTTAGAATTTATCCAAAATATCATCACGCGAATGAACACAAACTCATTTCAAATCAAAGCAATGTGCATCGCCATTATTTCAGCCATTTTTGCCATATATGCCACGACACAAAATCCACATATTATTTTAATCGCATTTATTCCCTTAGTGATTTGCTGTTTTTTAGATATGTATTATTTATTGCAAGAGAGGCGATTTCGCGCACTATACAACGACATATTAAAAAAGCACAGCAAAATAAAAGATTTTGATTTAAGTGCTTTTTGCAATTATCACAAAGGCTTTTTCTCTTATCTCAAAGTATTTTTATCAGTATCTATTTGGCTTTTTTATGTATCAATAGCATTGTTTAGCCTTATATTGTGGTGCGTGATATGAAAAAGGTATTTTATAGTTTTCATTACGCGCTAGATAATTGGCGCGTAAATCAGATTCGCAATATGGGCATTGTAGAGGGACAGCGAATCTGTGAGCCAAACGAGTGGGAGGACATAAAGCGCAAAGGCGATAAAAATATCGCAAAATGGATAGATAGCAGTATGCAAGATTGCGATTGTGTCATCGTGCTAATCGGTGAGCAAACACACACAAGAAAATGGATAAAATACGAAGTCAAAAAAGCAAAAGAGCTAAACAAGCCCATTTTTGCAATCTTTATACACAAGCTAAAAGATTCTAATAGCAAAACAAGCAAAAAGGGCAAAAATGTATTTGGTATCAAGGCTTATGAAGCAAAAGATTTTAGCCACATAAGCAAAAATTTAGAATCGTGGATAGATGAAAATACACCAAATAAAAAGCTATTGCTTTTTGGAATCTCTGCTTTTATGATTTTGCTTTTTCACAATCAAATAAAATCTTTTTGGAATCATTTATTAAATAAAAGTGTGGCTTAATAATGCAAGATTTCTCTAATCTCCCAAAGTCGTGGCAAGTTAAAACACTTGGCGAAGTTTGCGACATTATTTCAAAAGGTGCAACGCCCAAAATCCAAAACAAAACAGCCGATAAAAATAGCGCACTTTTCTTAAAGGCAGAAAATGTAACTAAAAATGGCTGTGTGAATTTTGATAATGTTAAATTTATAGATTACAAGACACATACAACAACATTAAAGCGTTCTATGCTCAAAAACTTGGATATTTTGATTACTATTGCGGGAAGTCTTGCTCGTTGCGCTGTTTTAGAAATCAAACCAAATCAACAAATAAATATAAATCAAGCTGTTTCATTTGCTAGACTAAAAGATACAAGCAAGGTAAATCCGTATTTTGTCAAGTATTTTATTATGAATCCAACAATGCAATTATATTTATTATCAAAAGCTAAAACAACCGCCGTGCCAAATTTAACGCTAGAAATAATACGGGACACCAAAATCCCCATTCCACCATTAGAGATTCAAAGGCGCATTGTCAAAAGGCTTGATGAGGCGTTTTCTCGAATCAAGAACGGCACAAAGCACCTAAAATCTGCCAAAGACAATCTCACCAAATACAAGCAAAGTCTGCTAAAATCCGCATTTAATGGCACACTTACGCAGGATTGCCCCCTATCGCTAGGCAAATCCACAGCCGAATCGTCATTACGAGAAAATCCGCAAGGATTTTCGTGGCAACCCACACATTCATTGTCGCAAGGCGAATCCACAACGAAGCAATCCATAAACACCCACCCCCTAGCCCCCTCCGCAAGGGAGGGGGAACAAGAGGACTGCCACACCTCAAAAGTCCCCTCCATCTGCGGAGGGGATTTAGGGGTGGGTAGCACTCGCACTCATAAGGTTGTGGATTGCCACGAATCGCTACGCGATTCTCACAATGACGAAAATTCCCCCTCATTTGCAGGTGGGCAAGGTATCAAAAATTCCCCCTCCCTTGCGGAGGGGGCTAGGGGGTGGGTAAGTCCTCTTAACGATAATGCTTTGGATTGCCACGCCGACAAGTCGCCTCGCAATGACGATAAGGATTTGCTCAATGGTGAATCGGCGAATCTCCCACAAGGCTGGACAATCAAAACACTTGGCGAAGTTTGCGAAATAAATCCCAAAAACAAACTTGATGATAACTTAGAAGTTTCATTTATTCCTATGAATTTGATTTTGGATAAATTTCAAAATAAATTTTCATACGAGACAAAAATTTGGAAGAATATTAAAAAAGGATACACGCATTTACAAAATAATTGCATTGCACTTGCAAAAATAACGCCTTGTTTTGAAAATGGAAAATGTGTGATATTAGATGATTTAAAAAATGGCTATGGCGCAGGAACAACAGAGATTATTATTCTATTGCCAAACACGCAAAAAGTATTTATAAAATACATTTTTTATTTTTTGAATACTCAAAATTTTATCGAGTAAGGCAAAAGAAATTTTAAAGGCACAGCGGGGCAGCTAAGAATTAGCACAGATTTTGTATCTAATTGCAAAATCCCCATTCCACCATTAGAGACACAAAGGCAAATCGTGGCGATTTTAGAGAGGCATTTCACTAGCGCGGATAAGGTAAGCGCGTATATCGACTCCTGCCTATCCAAAGCCAAGCAACTAAAATCAAGCCTACTCAAATCCGCCTTTGCGGGTGAATTGGTATAGTGGCAATTCTATTCTAATACAAACTTTGCTTTTTCATCACGCAAAAATTTTACAACATCTATACATTCTATGCCTAGTCTATCGCATACATTTGGGATTTTTATTTGATTTTTTGCATTATTGCCACTTTTTGCTTCTTGTGTAACGATAATGTAATTTTCTTGCAATGCTAGGGCGATGAGAAAATAATCAGCGTGTTTTGAAAAATTTGCGATTGCTTGTTGTGCATATCCCATATCTATTAGCGTTTTTGTAACCTCATTATAAGATTCTGGCGTTATGTTTTCAATAGGCAAAAAGAAATGATTGCCTTTTAGGTTTTGTCTAAAATTCTTAAGCCTTTCATCATCAGGTGTAAATTCGTCATAAACTTGTATTATAGATTTTACATTGTCTAGCTTTGAAATTTTGATTAGAAAGTCCCAAAATCCCGGACAAATATCAATAGCATAATGCCTATTAGCAGATTCTATGAAAATATTTGTATCAATTAGGTATTTTTTCACTAGCGAACCTCTAGTTTTTCAGCTAATGTATTAAAAGATTTTATGTTTTTTATATCAAGTAAATCCATAGCGTCTTTGTAGGTTTCATAGCCATTTAGTGTATCTATAATCACACTTTTGGCAAAGTTTTTGCTATTTGCAGCAGTTATATTTGAATAGTAATCACCACCAGATTTTTTTTTGATTTTTGTGATACTTGCCAAAAATGTTTCTTTAAATTCTTGATATTCATCGTTATTGGTAAGTTTGGTAAGCAGTGCTTTTGTGGCTATCGCCAATGGGCTTGCGGTATCATTGAAATATGTAGAAATGTTTTTTATGTTGTTTTCTAGGCTAATATTTTTATTCCATTGTTTTGTAAATTCATTTGTAGGTATGAGAATCTCACCCGCAATTTCATTGCATTGATATTCTTCATTTGCACCAAAATCATAAGAGCTTACACCGCTATGCTTAAGCAAAATGTGCGCTAGCTCGTGTAGCAAGGTAAAAATCTTGCCATTTATACTTGAATCATTTGAGTTTATAAAGATAAGTGGCGCATATTCGTCATAAATAGCATATCCTCTGCATTCTGTGATACTAATGGGCTTTTGTGTTTGATTTTGCGACATTCCACTTTGTTGGACTATGATATTATTGGATTCTAGTGCTTGTTTTATGTGGATAAATCTTTCGCCTTTAGATTTTTTTTTGGCACTATCAAAGTCAATTAGGATTTTGATTTCTCGTATAATATCAGCGTTAGATTTTATCTCTTTGCCATTAAGGAATTTATCATAACCATTTCTTATGAGATAGTTTCTAAACCATTCTTGCTTCTTTTTACTTGCGCCTATACAGCTCTGCAAATTAGGCGAAAAATCCCTACTATCTGCCCTAAAGTCAGGCAAAGCATTTTCTATCTTTGGAAACTCTGGCAAAAATAGATAGGCAAAGGGGATATTTTTGCAATTTGCAAGTTTTATGAGTTTATCAGTAGCAACCTCAATAGAATCTATGGAATTACTTATAAAGTCATTGAATTGCTTTATTTGCTTTGCACTTTTAAAAACTTTAACAATCTCATCTTGTGAAAATGCTAGTTTTTGGATAGTAGCGATATGGTTGCTATGCAATATCATTGCAATTCCCTTCATATAGAGCTTACGCTTTGATTGTAGTGTTTTTTTGCTAAAATAACCATAAAATTATTCCATAAATAGACAAGGACTCATAATGAATCCACAAAACCTAATCGCCAAAGTCTGGGACTATGCAAATATATTGCGTGATAGTGGGGTTAGCTACACCGACTATGTGGCGCAGCTAAGCTACCTGCTATTTTTAAAAATGGAGAGTGAAATAGCGAGTGTAAATCCTAGCGCGGTGTCAATGATACCAAGCGAGTTTCGCTGGGAAGTGCTAAAAAGGTTAGACGGCTTAGAGTTAGAGAGTGCGTATAGCAAGGCACTAGCGGAATTGTCAAAGCAAGGCGGAATCGTAGGCACGATTTACCAAAAAAGCCCAAAACAAAATCACCGAACCCGCCAAACTAAAACGGCTAATAAGCCTAGTAGATGGCGAGACTTGGCTGGGACTAAGTGTCGATGTCAAAGGCGCGATATACGAGGGGCTTCTCGCCAAAAACGCGACTGAAACAAAGGCGGGTGCGGGGCAGTATTTCACCCCGCGTGTGCTGTGTGAAAGCATAGTGCGCCTTATGCGCCCCACGCCACAAATGAGTGTGTGCGACCCTGCGTGTGGCACGGGTGGCTTTCTACTTGCGGCTTATGCCTATATGAAAGCCCAAAGCAACGATAGCGAGGTGCTTCGCGCATTGCGTGAGGATAAGCTCTATGGCAAGGACATAACGCCACTTGTGGTAAGCCTATGTGCGATGAATCTATTTTTGCACGGGCTTGGCGTGGGGTTTGGCACGGCGGATAAATCAAGTGCGAAAGACTCCGAATCTGAATCAAGCGCGACAACGCCTAAAGATTCACAAAATCCTAAGCAAAAGCCCCAAAGGGCGTTAGTAAGCGAGGGCGATTCGCTATTAGAGCTGGGAAATGTGCGTTTTGATATGGTGCTGACAAACCCGCCCTTTGGCAAAAAGTCTAGCACAAAGATTATGGGTGAAGATGGCAGCGTGAAGCGGACAAGCGAGACATACACGAGAGAGGATTTCATCGCCACTACGAGCAATAAACAGCTGAATTTCTTACAACACATTATGAGCCTACTAAAAGTGCGTGGCAAAGCCGCTGTGGTGCTACCTGATAATGTGCTTTTCGAGGGTGGAGCGGGAGAGAAAATCCGCAAGCGACTTTTGAGTGAGTTTGACTTGCATACGATTTTGCGCTTACCTACGGGGATATTTTACGCACAAGGCGTGAAGGCAAATGTGCTGTTTTTTGACAAATATGAGGCGTTGGCACAGGGAATGCGCACAAGCAAGGTGTGGGTGTATGACTTGCGAACAAATGTCAATCTAAGTTTGGTTAGCAATCCTTTGAGTGCGGAGCATTTGGCGGACTTTGAGAAGTGCTTTTGCGGTGGGGAAGTGCCAAAAGATTTGGGCGATTTGGGTAAAAATGCGGGGGAATTGAGCGCGTCTAATGGAGATAGCGCGGATTTTGCCACGCTAGATTTTGCCACTATGTTTGCTAGGCGCGTGGAGAGTGAGCGATTTCGCGCATTTAGTGTAGAGGAGATTTTGGCGCGAGATAAGGCAAATTTAGACATATTTTGGCTAAAAGATGAGAGCTTAGGCGAGGTAGAATCCTTGCCCACCCCGCGCGAAATCGCCACGCAGATAAAAGAGGATTTGCAAAGCGCAATAAGGGAATTTGAAAGCGTGGGAGTCTAAATAAGCGTGGGAATTTGAGTGGGTAAAACTTGGTAGCACGGGATTTCACACACGCGCTTTTCACGCAGGGGTAACCACACATTTGCGCTAGCCTTTAAACTTGCTATATTGCAAAATCTTTGTTACAATCGCGCATTTATACCAAAACAAAGGAGCAACAATGGCAATAGGAATGGGCGAGCTTAAAAAGGGCTTAAAAATCGAAATCGAGGGCGTGCCTTATCGCATCGTAGAGTATCAGCACGTAAAGCCGGGCAAGGGAGCGGCGTTTGTGCGCGCTAAAATCAAGTCATTTTTAGACGGCAAAGTGATTGAAAAAACATTTCACGCGGGCGATAAGTGCGAAGAGCCAAACATACTAGAAAAGCCTATGCAATACCTCTACCACGATGGCGATAGCTATCAGTTTATGGATACAGAGAGCTATGAGCAAACTGCGCTAAGTGCCGACCAAGTGGGCGAAGCAGCCAAATGGCTACTTGACGGTATGGCTGTGAGCGTGCTGCTACACAACGAAAAGGCGATAAGCGTGACCGTGCCTCAAATAGTCGAGCTAAAAATAGTAGAAACCCCACCAAACTTCAAGGGCGACACTTCATCTGCTGGCAAAAAGCCCGCCACTCTAGAATCTGGAGCGGTGGTGCAGATACCATTCCACATACTAGAGGGTGAGACAATCCGCGTAAATACCGAAACAGGCGAATATGTGGAAAAAGTGAAATAGGCGCGCTAGGTGTGTGGTAGCGTATCAAAATCGCGGCGTTGGTAGCACTTGGGCTTACGCATCGTGTAAAGTTTATTTTCCAAGCCAAACAATAGTTAGATTGTGTGGTGCGTGGATAAATGCGCGAAATTATAGGGTGTCGTGCGAGATTACAAGGGGACTTAAAATGAAAAAAGTTATTGCGTCATTTGTAGCACTATTTTTGACTATGCTTTACAGTGCGAGTGCACAGCACTGTAGCCCTAGCGCACACTCATCTACTATCGCCCCCCCCCCCTATAAAATCAATTCCCACAGCACAATCAACGCCTAAAATCAATAAGCAAGGCAAAGATTTTGCAGAGCAAGAAGCGCAAAAGCAAAATGTGCAAGCCAAACAACTAGACACAATAGCCCAAAATCCACCCAAGCAAAACACCACCAAGACACCCAAACAAAATCCCGCATTTAATGAAAATCTAAACGCGCTAAGAGCTGAAATAGGCTCTAGCGTGCGAAGAAACGGCTTTGAAAACCACCACAACGCGCAAATCATCTACTCACAGCCAAATCATATATTTCGCATACACGGACGGATAAATCTCGAGCTTGGTGGATTTTTGGGGTTTGGAAATGTCGCGGGAGTGGATTTATCTAGTATGAATTTAGCATTTTTAGGCATTAGTGAGGAGGCTTTACTCCCTATCTTTATGAGCCAAAAATACGGCAATATCTATGCTGGAGTGGGACTTGGAGCGTATATCAAAAGCAAGGGCGAAGTGCGCGTGATTTCAAACTTTACCTTTGGGGAGCGCGTGTTTGTAGGGTATCTGTGGAAAAAGTTTAGTAGTGAAATTTTTATCAAACACTTCTCAAACGGCACTCTAAGCAAGCCAAATGCAGGACATAATTTCTTTGGGCTTTGCTTTGGGTATGTATTTTAGATTTTTCACAAAAGCCAAAATCAAATGGTGTTTTGGTAACGCGGGCAATAAAGTGATTTCATAAATCAAAGCTAGCAAAAACTCAAAATCTAACTAGCAATAATCATCAAAAGTATCTCCACCACTCCATTTTAAGCCTTGTGCCAAAGTCCAATATTTATACGCTCCCCGCTCCTCAAAAAAGCCCCCACGATTGATATGCACAAAGAAGTTGTTTTCATAGATGATTTCCACAAGTGCAAAGTGCTTGACATTTCTCTCATCAAATTTACAAATCACAAATATAGCTTTACTACACAGAGCAAAATCTAAAACGCTTGCCAAGTTGTTTTTGTTTTGAGAAAAAAGTGCTTCTTTTTGCAAATTTTTACAATAATCCTCTAAGGGCGTGTCGCTAGCCTCTTTTGGACATAGCAAAAATTCAGTAGGCGTTACCCAAGCGCGTTGCTTGGCAATACTTGGAAACAAGGCTTGTGTGTCATAGCCTGCTATATTAAAATTTAGCTCATTTGCCACGATTTCCTGCTGTCTTGCCCTTTCTTGCTCTTGATGATTTTTTAAAGATTCCTGCTTTTCCCTTTGTCTCTCTTCTAGTTCAGGTATCAGCTCTTTGTATGTTGTCTTTTGTGCTTCTGTGATATAGCCACAATTTATATGAACAAAGAAGTTATTTTCACAAATGATTTTTAAAACCGCATAAGATTTTTTGTCCTTTGTTTTTATTTGAGAGATGACAAAAATCGCTTCTTTATTTTTACTCATCTCAAACTTTATAATACGCGATGAATTAAAATTGTTTTTTGTCAAAGTGGCGTTTCTTTTGAGGTTTTTATAGTAGTCCTCTAAAGGCGTGTCGCTAATTTGCTTTGGACATAATATAAATTCCGTAGGCGTTGTCCAATACCTCTGCACTGCTACACTTGGCGATAGGGCTTTTATGTCATAGTGATTGATTGTTTGCGGATAAATCGGCTTATAAATCCACTCGCCCATTTTAGTAGTCATTGTGGAATGTGATTTATTTTTCTGCAATGATAAATGTTGCAAGTTTTTTAGACAATTTTGCGCTTCCTCATTGCTAACTTCTCGCATCCACTCTATGCTTTTATCGCCACTTTCTAAAACCCTATTTCTTAAAATCTGCGGATTTTGCAAAAACGCCCTTATGCTCCCGCAATAATACTCTATTTTGCTCCTCGTGATTGGGTTTAGAATAGCATTTTCAAGTCTTGTCAAATATCGTAGATTTTGGGGGCGATTATTTTGGCGATTGGTGTCTATGTGGTCTGTTATATGCTCTTTTGTGGGTGGCTCTCCGTGAAAAGCAAGTGCAACAATCCTATGAATCCTAGCACTGCCTATGTAGAGATAACCATTTTGCAAATTTACTTTTCCAAAAGTCCAACGATTATCCAACTTTCGCGCTTTTTTCCCTGCTGGTGCGTGTCGCAAAACCGCTCCATTATCCCGCACGCAGTAGCACTCATTTTTATATATACATTCTTTGACTTCCACAAAATCATCTATAAGATTCATACCTGCCCCCTAGCGTGATTTTTGTAAGATTTGCTAAATTTGTATCCTTAAGTATTATATAATCAATGTGTGATTTTTACAATGCGTATTTTTGTGTAGCTAAAATTTTGCTAAATTTGGACGCGTCAGAATTTAAATTTTAAAAAGGAGAGCAAAAATGAGCAAAAAAGTGTTAGTGCCTTTGGCAAATGGGTTTGAGGAAATCGAGTTTGTAAGCATAGTGGATACTTTGCGCAGGGCACAGATAGAAGTGCTCATCGCAGGGGTGGGCGATGAGGGTAGCACAACTGGTGCAAATGGTTTGAAAACAAATAGCACGAGCGAGTGTGGCGCAAGTGCAAAAGATAGCGCAAGTGGTGCGAGTGTGGGCAGAAGCTACACAGGGGCGCACGGCATAGCCATAAGCGCGGACACAATGTTGGATAGCCTAGATTCTAGCGCGTTAGCGGGGTTTGACGGGGTGGCTTTGGCTGGTGGCTGGCAGGGAATGCTAAACCTCAAAGCAAGCCAAAAATTGCGCGAAATTTTGCGCGAGTTTAAGGCGGAGGGCAAGCTAGTAAGCGCGATATGCGCATCGCCTATCGTGCTAGATGCTGCGGGCGTGCTAAGTGGGAAATTTGCGTGCTACCCTAGCTGTGAGAAATTCGCTTATGAAGACACTAGCGCGGATTCTAGCAAGGGCTCAGATTCTGACTCTAGCGAAAATACAAGTGCAGGCAAAAGTGCGAACGACACAAGCAGAAACACCGAGAAGCCCCTAAATGGCGCATATCAGCCAAAGGCTAGCGTGGTGCGCGAGGGCAATCTCATAACCGCCGCAGGTCCCGCCACAGGAGTGCTATTTGCACTTGAAATCATAGCCTACCTGCTAGGGCAGGCACAATCCCAAAGCATAGCAAGCCAAATGCTTATCCCCTACCTCAACCACAACGCAGAGATTTTGCGAAGCTAGAAGCGCGTTTTGCCCTCGCAAAGGTTGTGCAAATATCCCAAAACCAAAACCCCTGCAAAAATTTTGCAACGATTCTAAAGACACCAAATATGGAAAATAACCATACAAATACACCAAACCACATAAATACTCCAAACAAATCGCAAAAATCCATACTCATCGTGTATAAAAGCAAGTATGGTGCGACAAAGGACTATGTCAAATGGCTAGAAAAAGCCCTAGCTAGTAGGCAAATCGCTTGCGATATATGCCAAGAGGACAAACCCCCTATCCAAGACTTTTGTGGCTATGGTGCGGTGGTGTTTGCAGGCGGGCTATATGGCGGGGAGCTAAGCATAGCCAAATCCATAAAAGACTTCGCTAGACACCTTACGCAGAGAGGCAAATCCACCCCCACACCAAACAAACTAGCCACACCTAAGCTACACTGCATACTTGTCGGGCTTAGCAGTCCGCAAGCACCTCATCAAAGCACCATAGATAAAAACTTCACACCAAGCGAGCAAGAGGGTATAGAGTTTCACTTTTTGCAAGGCAGGCTTGACTTTGGCAAGCTAGATAGTGCCGATAGGGAGCGAATGAACGCGTATAGGGAAATGCTGCGCGCTAGGGCTAGTAGGACAAGCGAGCAAGAAGCACTGCTAGAAAATGATGCAGTGGATTTTGCTAGCAAGGACTCTCTAAGGAGTGTTATTGATTCTTTGGTGGCTAAAAGCGAGTGATTCTAGCTTGACTTTGTCATAAGCGATTTAGAGATTCCACACAAAAAGGACAAATTCCGCCATTTCGTCATTGTAAGAAAATGAGCGTAGCGAGTTTTCGTGGCAATATATGTTATTTTTTGGATTGATTCGTTGTGCTTACTCACACGCCTCACAATGACAAAAAAATGCGATTTGTGATAAATCATTGCTAGTGTTTTTGCCGAAGTGTTTGGCTTTTGAAGTAAGTAACAAGTAGTATAGCCCAACCAAAAATCTTGGCTAGGCTTGTAGATTTTGCTAGAATAGGCATAGTATTCTAGCTTTTTTGCTATACGCCGAGTTCCTCCAAAATCATCTCGTGCTCTCTAAAGCGTCTTAAGTCGTTTTGCGCATCCTCAATCAAACATTCCACCTTCAACTCTTCGTAGCAGTTATCTTCGAGGACTTCACTCATTTCATCATCGCTTAAGCCCTCCAAAAACTCGTAGAATTTTTCAACGCTTGTGTTGTCTGCGATTATGTCAGTATTTTTGCGCCATTGTGCGTTCTTGCTTGTATTGTTTTGTGCTGGATTTCCCCTTTTGCTTTTCTTAATAGTTGCTCAATTAGGTGTAGTCCCAATCTATGGCTTGCGCCTTTGAGTGCTTTTTGCTCTGCCTCATACTTTCGCAACTCTGCTTGTAGGTATTCAATGTATTCTGGCATCTGTTTTTTGTATTCTGCTAGTTCAGCCTTGCTTGCTGTCTTTGTATACTCTGCAAACTCTTGTGCGTCCATAGCCCAAAGTTTTTTGTCCTTATTCATTCGCACTCCTTAAGAAGTTTGCAGATTTTACTTTACCCCATCCACCGCATAAGATTGAGCGTCCTTGTTTTGGCTAGAATCTCATCATTGTAGTGGATTGGCGTAATAATCTAGCACTAAAGCATTCATCGCTATTTTAATTGCCTCCAAACTTCGTCTTTATAATCTCGCCTAGCTTGGCGATGAAGCTCCAAAAGAGCGGGATAAAAAATATAGCGATAAATGTCGCAGCAAGCATTCCGCCGATGATTCCCGTGCCGATAGCGTGCCTTGCAGCAGCACCTGCGCCACTTGAGAGTGCTAGAGGAAGCACGCCTATGCTAAAGGCAAGCGAAGTCATCACAATAGGGCGAAATCGCAGTTTTGCCGCCTTTATGGCAGACTCCATTATGCCAAACCCATTCTCCTCGCGCAAATGCTGGGCAAACTCCACGATAAGAATCGCGTTTTTGGCACTTAGCGCGATAAGCGTAACCAAGCCCACTTGGAAGTAAATGTCGTTTTCTAGTCCGCGCACAAACACCGCCGCGCTCGCGCCAAACACCGCAAAAGGCACGGCTGTAAGCACCGCTAGAGGCATAAGCCACCGCTCATATTGCGCACACAGAATCAAAAACACAAACACAAGCCCTAGCCCAAATGCGACATAAGAGCTCCCGCTGTTTGCTTTCTCTTGGTAGCTCATTCCAGAATGTGCAATGGTGTATTCGCTAGGTAGCACTTCTCTTGCGACTTCCTCTATGGCATTTAGCGCGTCCCCGCTAGAGTAGCCATCATTTGGGCTTCCTGTGAGTTTGGCTGCGGGGAATAGATTGAAGCGCTCGATAATATCAGTATTTACGATTCGCTCAAAATCCACAAGCGCACTTATCGGCACGAGATTGCCATCGCTTGATTTGACAAAGACGCGGTTAAAGTCCTCAGGGCTTTCGCGAAATTCACTTTGGGCTTGGAGCTTGACTTGATAGGTGCGCCCATAAAGGTTAAAGTCATTGACATAGTAGCTCCCAAAGGTGCTTTGCAAGGTGGTAAAAACATCGTTGATATTGACATTAAAGGCTTTTGCTTTCTCTCTATCAAGGGTTATGAAATATTGCGGAATGCTCGCGTTTAAGTAGCTTCGCACAGACATTGGGTTTAGCTCGGGGCGTTTGCGTGCTTCAGCGACAAGCATATCAGCATTTTTTTGTAGCTCTTTTATATCGCCATTTCCGCGATTTTGGAGATAGACTTCAAAGCCCCCTGCTAGCCCCATACCCATTATCGCGGGCGGATTTATCACAAAGCCACTTGCTTCAAGCTTTGAGTTAAACTCGCCTGTAAGCGCACCAGCCACGCTAAAAGAATCCTGCCCCCTGCCTTTGCGCTCGCTCCACGGCTTTAGGCTGATAAATGTCGTAATCACATTGCTACGCACAGCTGAAGAGAGCATATCATAGCCCACTAGCATCATCACAGAACTCACATTTGGATTGTTTTGCAAAATCTCTAGCTCTTTTTGCGCCACTTGGTTTGTGCGCCATAGTGCGCTTGCAGGCGGGAGCATCACAGAGGAGATGACATAGCCTTTATCCTCACTTGGCACAAGCCCTGTGGAGAGGGATTTAAAAAGCCCAAAAGTCGCTATCAAAATCGCCACAAATATCGCTATCATCATTGTGGCACGGCGCATAGTAAAGGCGATAGTCTCGCCAAACTTGTGCGTTAGCCTATCAAAGACTTCGTTAAACTTGC
The DNA here is from genome assembly GCF_003364135.1 of Helicobacter sp. MIT 01-3238. Lineage (NCBI taxonomy): Bacteria > Pseudomonadati > Campylobacterota > Epsilonproteobacteria > Campylobacterales > Helicobacteraceae > Helicobacter > Helicobacter sp. MIT 01-3238. The sequence goes on along the minus strand of NZ_NXLN01000013.1, from coordinate 10,735 downwards.
GCACGGCAAGGAAAGGTGTTGGCTCTTTTTTCTTTAGGATAGAGACACAAAGCGCGGGAGTAAGCGTGAGTGCGACAAAGCCAGAGATGACGACAGACACGGCAATCGTGATAGCAAACTGCTTGTAAATCTCCCCGCTAAAGCCACCGATAAACGCCACAGGGATAAACACCGCGCAAAGCACGAGCACGATAGCAATCACAGGGCTTTGCATTTCCCCCATAGCCTTTATCGTGGCTTCTTTTACGGTCAAGTTCTCGCTTTTGTCGTGCAAGATGCGCTCTACATTCTCGATAACGATGATAGCGTCATCTACGACAATGCCGATTGCCAAAATCAGCCCAAAAAGGGTAAGGAGGTTTATAGAAAATCCAAGCGCGTAAAGCCCGCCAAACGCCCCGATAATGGAAACAGGGATAGCGATGACAGGGATAATAGTCGCGCGGAAATTTTGCAAGAAAAAATACATTATGATGATGACAAGTGCGATAGCCTCGATGAAAGTCTTTGCCACTTCTTTGATAGAGATAGAGACAAACTTTGTAGTGTCATAGCTTGTGGCATAGTGCAAGCCATCGGGGAAGTTTTTGGATAGCTCTTGGAGCTTTTTTTCTACCGCTTCAGCGGTGGCAAGCGCGTTTGCCCCGGGCTGCAAAAACACACCAAAAGATTCGCCCGTCTTGCCATTTAGCTTGGCATCGACATCGTAGTATTTCGCCCCTAGCTCAATAGTGGCGACATCTCGCACGCGCAGGGCAGAGCCATCAGAATTTGAGCGGATAATGATATTGCCAAATTCTTGTGGGGTTAGGAATCGCCCTTGCGTGTTGATAGAGTAGGTAAAAGCCACTTTGTTTTTCATCGGCTCTGCGCCAAACTGCCCTACGGCAAATTGGGCGTTTTGCTCCTTGATGACTTGGGCGACTTCTGCGGGGGTAAGGTTGTTTTGAGAGAGTTTGTCTAAATCAAGCCAAATCCTCATCGAATAAGCAGACTCCCCAAAAGTGCTTGCATCGCCCACACCGCTTACGCGCTTTAGCTCATCGACAATGTTTATCGCAGAATAGTTGTAGATAAAGAGCTGGTCGTGCGCGGGATTGTCCGAATACACGGTATATACAGCAAGTATGGTAGAGCTGCGCTTGCGCACAGTTACGCCTAGTCGCTGCACTTCTTCTGGGAGCTGGCTTAGGACTGCTTGGACGCGGTTATTGACATTGATAGTCGCCATATCGGGGTCGGTGTCGTTAGAAAAGGATACATTGATAGAGAATGTCCCGCTTGAAGTCGAGGAGGAGCGCATATAGAGCATTCCCTCCACGCCGTTTATGGAGTTTTCTAGCACGCTTGCGACCGTGCTTGCTATCACCTCCGCGCTAGCACCGCTATAAGTGGCTGATACCACCACCTCCACAGGCGTAATCTGGGGATACTCCTCCACGCCTAGCCGAAAAATACTCACAATCCCCACAAGCGTGATGATGATAGAAATCACCATAGCAAGCACGGGACGATTTATAAAAAATTTGGAAAACATCTTGGCGTCCTTAGGTTATTTTTGAGTTTATTTTTTGGGGCTTTTAAGCTCATTTTGGATTTTTGACTTCTTTTGTGGCATTTTGGATTTTGCTTTGGCTAGGTTGTAAATCTAGTTAAGATTTTGCATTATGCTACTCTTTTTGCGTTTATTTTTGGGTAGTGCTTGGTGTAGCGGGATTTTGCCCTTTTGGGGTGGTTTTTGGTGGTGGATTTGCGCTGCCTTTTGAGGTTAGTGGCATTCCCTGACTTATCTTTGTCAAATCACTTGTAACAACTATGTCTTTTGATTTTAGTCCATTGATGATAAGCACCAAGCCATTTTTTAGCATTTTGCCAAGAGTTACTCGCTCAATTTGGGCTTTGCCCTCTTTTATCACATAGACATAGCTTCCTTGCGAGTCTTGAAGTAGTGCGTTTTGCGGTATCGCTATGGCATTTTTTGCTTCAAACCCCTCTAGCTTCACACGCACAAATTCATTTGGCACAAGCGTGTATTTCTCGTTTTCAAAAATCGCTCTAGCCTTGACTGATGAGGTGTTTTGGTCTATCACAGAATCAACAAAATTTAGAGAGCCAAGCGTATCATAAAGTTTATCATTGCCCAAAATCACTTGAGCGATTATGTTGGTTTTTTCCAAATCGCGTATGTAGTAAAAATCGTTGCTAGGGATTGAAAATTCCGCATAAATGGGCGTTAGCTGTGTGAGGGTGGATAAGACATTGCTACCTTGTGCGCCTACAAGTGCGCCTATGTCGTGCCTGCGCATACCGATTCTACCTGTGAAGCTAGCTACTACCTTTGTGTAGCCTAAGTCTATTAGTGCGTCATCCAGGCTTGCTTTGGTATTATCCACATTTGCTTTGGCTGATTGGTAGTTGTATAGGGCATTGTCATAAGTATCTATGGTAAGTGCACCCTGCTTATAGAGGGCTTCTGTGCGCTCCCAATCACGCTTTGCTTTGTCTAGATTTGCTTTGGCAGAATCATACTGCGCCCTTGCCATTGTTACGCGCGCTTGATAGCGTTTGGGGTCGATTTGGAAAAGTGGCTGTCCCTCTAGGACTATGTCGCCCTCTTTGAAATTTTGACTAAGCAAGATTCCCTCTACTCGCGCATAGACATCGGCACTTTGCACGCTTTTTAGCCTTGCTGGGTATTCAAACTCTAGGGGGATATTTGCTTGGGCTATCTCTATGGTGCTGACAGGAAGTGCGCCTCTTTGGGGGTTTTTGCTACTATCGCCACAGCTAGCAAAAAACACTGCCAAAGCAAAAATGACAAACACCCCCGATAATGTGCGCAATAAGCGCAAAAAAGTGGGTTTTAGGGATTTTGCAGGATTGTATATGTATCCGTATATGTGGTTGTATAAAGGCATAGATTCTCCTTAAAAATTAAGAACTTAAAACTATATCCGCACCTTAAGAAGCGCGGACAACTTCACAGACAATTTCACAAATGGTTTTTGTCAAGCAAATGGCTTTGCAAGCCTACAAACAAACTTCTCAAATTTTTGCAAACTAGGCTTTGGCAAACAATCTTTGCAAGGCAAAACGCAGAATATAAACACGCAGAAATAAACGCGTGGGATTATAACAAAAATATGCAAACTAGATTCAAAAATAGTTGCATATACAACTATTTTTATTTTTGCGCCATTTTGTAGCTAGGCTTGTATTGATTATATATTTTGATTTTGTATAATTACGCGTTTATTTTTGAGAGAGTGAAACCCGCAAAAAGCAAGTAAAAAGCGATTTTGTTATTTTGACTTTGCGACAAATCAAATAAAGGGGCAAATAATGCGATACGCACAATCTAGCACAGCTAAGACACAAAAAACCAAAAACACCACAAAATCCAAAAAGACAATATCGCTAGTTTTTGTAGCTCTAATAAGCGTGATTTATCAGCCCTCTTATGCAAATCTGCAAAATCCACAAAGCCAGTCTACACAAAATCAATCTATGCAAAATCCACACCCAAAATCTCCAGCACAATCTAGCTCAATCTCACAAGAATCCTTAAAAAACGATACACAAAAAGATTTTCTGCAAAAAGATTCTTCGCAAAACGATTTCTCACAAACACAACTCCAAAAACAAGAAAATGAAACAAATGAAGCAAAAAGCGATGAGAAAGACACACGCTTTTTTGGCTATATCCCTAGAGAATATATGAGTCTTTTTTCAAATTCTGCACATTTTTTCCCTGCACTTGCTTTGGGTTACACGCTCATCATCAAAGACTTCATAGGATTTAGACAGCAAGCACTTGGCTACGCAGCGGTGGTGGGGGCTACTTATGCGGTGAAATACTCTCTATACTTTGCCTCTCCTTATGCCAAAGACACGCTTACCTTTGCCAAACGACCCACAAGTGATTCTTATGAAGCATTCCCTAGTGGACATACTGCTAGTGCGTTTGCAGCGGTAGGGTTTGTAGCCAAGCGATATGGAGCAAAGCTAGGGATTCCTGCTTTTATCCTAGCTGCGGCGGTGGGTGAGTCGCGTATATTGCTAGAGAAGCATACGATTTTGCAAGTGATATGCGGGGGGATTTTGGGATTTTTGCTTAGCTTTTTTTGTGCATCTCCATTTAGGAGAGTAAGCACACCAAACATACTGCCCACTTACAAAAACAAGACACTTTATAGCTTGCTAGTGCTAGTGCTTTTGTAAAATCTAAAATGCCTAGCGTGTAAGCACAGCAAAATTGCCACAAAGAATCAACCAAATGAGCCAAAAAGCTAAATGCTCGCATTGCCAACTAGAATATGACAAAGCACAGCTAAAAAAAGTCATAGAAGATTTTAGTGAGCTGTATTTTTGCTGTAATGGCTGTGAGGCCGTGTATATGCTTTTGAAGCAAAGTGGCTTGGGAGGGTTTTATGATAGGCTTGGGGGCAATACCCTCTCCCCTGTGGATTTAAGGCAGCCTAGCGCAAAGCAAGCAAACTCCATAAACTCTGCAATTTCAAGATTTAGCTACTTAGATGATGAGGGGTTTTTGGAAAAGCACACTACAAAAATCAAAAATGCACCAAAGCAAAAAGGCAAGCAATCAAGCAAGCAACAAACAAATAATCAGCAAGATTCCCCCCTGCTAGAAGCCCACTTAATCATCGAGGGAATCCACTGCGCAGCGTGTGTGTGGCTAAATGAAGCCGCACTACAAAAGCAGCAAGGAATCATAAGCGCGAATATCAACTACACAAACAACAAAGCCAAAATCGTATTTGACCCGCAAGCTATAAAGCTATCAGCTATCTTTTCTCTCATCTCTTCTATCGGCTATGAAGCGCATATCTACGACCCAAGCACGCAAGAAAATCTCCTTGCTAAAGAGAGCAAATCCTACTTCACTAGCTTCGTGGTGGGTGTGTTTTGCACGATGAGTATAATGATGGTGGCAATAGCCCAATACGCAGGGTATTTCAAAGGAATGAGTGCGGATATGAAATCCGTGCTAAACCTCATCTCTTGCTTGCTTGCTACACCTGTGCTATTTTTCACAGGGAGGGTGTTTTTTGTGGGGGCTTACTATGGAGTGAAGCAGGGCTATGTGGGTATGGATTTTTTGGTGGCGTTTGGGGCTAGCCTTACCTTTGCTTACTCGGTGTATGCGAGCTTTGCTGGGGTGGGAGAGCCTTATTTTGAAAGTGTGGCGATGATTGTGCTTTTTGTCTTTAGCGGGAAGTTTTTGGAGATTCGCGCTAGGGCTTTGGCAGGCGATAGCCTAGATAAACTTCAGCATATATTGCCCTCCGCTGTGCTAGTGGAGTCAAAGGGCGAAAATGGCGAGATTTTGCTTCACCCAAAGGATAGCAAAGAGCTAGCAAAAGATGATATTGTCCATATTCGTGAGGGGGAAATGCTACCTTGCGATGGAATAGTGCTAACTCAAGGAAGCATTGATACGCGCTCGCTAAGTGGGGAGAGTGAGCCTGTGCAAAAAGTGCGTGGAGATGAGGTGCTATCTGGCTCGATTGCGTGTGAGAGCTTTTGCTATGCAGTGCAAAAGACTTATGCAGATTCTACGATGAGCAATATCATAAAGTTACTTGAAGAAAGCCTAGAATCAAAGCCAAAGATTCAAAATCTAGCAAACGCACTATCTAAGCACTTCTCGCGCGTGGTGCTGCTTATCGCGCTATGTGGGTTTGTGTTTTGGTGGGAATATGCAGACGCGCAAAAAGCCCTAATCATCGCTATTTCTGTCATAGTGATTTCTTGTCCTTGTGCTTTGGCTTTGGCTACGCCTATTGCTAGTGTGGTGGGGATTTCACGCGGGTTTAGAGAGGGAGTGCTATTTAAGCAAGCGAGATTTTTAGAGACATTGGCAAAATGCGAGGTGGTGCTATTTGACAAAACAGGCACACTCACTCAAGGCAAACTATCTGTGAAAAAGGAGTTTGACTTTGACATTAGATGGGATTTTGGCAAACATCTGCTAGTGGATTTTCTAAGTCATTTTACTCACCCCATCGCTTTGGCACTCAAAGACTTTCTAGAGCGCAAAAATCTGCTCAAAAATGCGATTACCAAAAATCTAAAAGAAGCCAAGCAAACTTCACAGCGCGGAATCTATGGAATCTATGAGGACAAAGCTAGCAAAGTGCGCTTGCTAGGTGGCAGTCTAGAATACTTACAATCTCAAGGTGTAAGCATAAATGAAGCTAGCAAAATCGCACAAAACTACCCACAAATGAGTATCTTTGCCTACGCAGTGGAAATTGTGAAAATCACGAACGAAGTAGAAGCCATAGAAACCCACCAAAAAGACAAGTCAAACACAAGCAATGAAGCAAAATCCACAAAAACGCCACCACAAATCCACTCCCTCTACCTCCTCCAAGATAGCCTAAAAAATGGCGCAAAAGAGCTTGTAGCAAGCCTAAAAAAAGCGGGCAAAAAAGTCCTACTCATAAGCGGGGATAGGCAGTGCGTGGTAGAATCTATCGCAAAAGAGCTAGGGATAGAGAGCTACAAAGGAGCATTGCTCCCTAAAGATAAGCTAGAGATTATCCGCTCGCACAAAAATGCCGTGATGATAGGCGATGGGCTAAATGATATTTTGGCACTGCAAAGCGCGGAAGTGGGCATAGCTATGGGAGCTGGCTCTGCTATGGCTATCGCACAGGGCGATGTAGTCGTGCTAGATGATAGTCTAGAGGGAGTGGGCAGGGCATTTAGCATAGCTACGCGCACATACTCCCGCATAAAGCAAAATCTAATAATAAGCCTCGTGTATAATGCCTTGTTGATTCCGCTTGCACTTTGTGGGTTTGTTATCCCACTTGTAGCGGCACTAAGTATGAGCCTATCATCGCTTCTAGTAGTGGCAAACTCAATGAGGAAATAAAAATAAATTATTGAGAGATAAGAGGGGAGGGGGCAACTCCACCACTTATCTTTATAAACACTTAAAAAATCTAAATTCTTAAAAATCCAAAGCCAAAGTTACAAAATATCTTCTGCCCTCTTGGATTACGGGACCATAGTAGTTTACATTGGCATTTGTGTTATTGTTGTAAGTATAGCTTCTAAAGTCCGCGAAATTTGTATTTAGCAGATTATACACGCCTGCGTTTATGCGGACATTGTCGGTAACTTTGTAACCAAGTCCTAGATTAAGCACGGTAGATGGTTTGTAGTAGATTCCACCAAGTAACTCTCTAAGTGCGACTGCTTGTGCTCCTGTGCCTAAAGCAGTAGTATTTACTATGCCCTCGCGGAAATGCGCTTGCAAAAAGGCGTTAAATCTAGCGTATTGATAAGCGATTTTGCCTATGAGGTTGTTTCTAGCGGTGGTGCTAAGCGGATTGCCCTTGTTGCTTCCCGAAGTAATCTGTGAATCAATATAAGTGTAGCTTATATCCGCGCTAAATCCATAGAGTGGCTTTAGGCTTGCACTTAGCTCTACGCCTTGTGAGTATGCCCTATCTGCATTGTATGCCCTGCTACAACCACTGCTCGCCCCAGATGCAGCACACGCGCTAGAGTTTGTGCTATTTACGCTTTGAGATTCTATCTTATCACGGAAGTTTGAGTAAAAATACATTACCGAGAAATTGGCATATTTATTATCAAACACTGTGCCTATCTCGTAGTTTATAGAACTCTCTGCTTTAAGGTTAGGATTACCAATAAAGGGCAGTGCACCTTGCCTGCCATAGCCATAGACCGCATCGATAGTTTGGTTTGCATAAGGGGCTTTGTAGCCTGTGGCTACACCACCTTTTATCGCCCAGCCTTTGAAAATCTCATAGACGATATAGCCTCTAGGGCTTACATTGTGTCCAAATTTATCGTTGAAATTGTAGCGCGCACCAAGAGTTAGGGTAAGTCCGCCCCATATATTCCACTCATCTTCGGCAAATAGCGCGAAAGTATTGCGATTGTGGCTTGCAGGTGTGGCGGCTAAATCGTGGTAGTTTTCAAAGCGATATTCTGCACCGACATTGAGATAGTTTGAGCCTAGTGCAGTGTTTTCAAAAAGCGGTGCTAAAAGCCTAGAATCTACAATGACATCATTGCTAGCAATTCCGCGATTTTTGGTTACATTTGGATTTGAGCTAGAGCCTACGACAAGGCGTCCTGTATTGTTTGTGCGGATAAATTGGATAGAGTTTTTCCACGAGCCATAGGAGTAGTTGCCCTTGTGGGCAAAAGAAGCACCAAGTTTATTTACTCCTAGCCATTCTTCATAGCCACCTGTGTAGTTGCCTCCTGTGCCATTATTTGCACCTAGTGTGCCGATTTGTGCTTTTTGGTTGTCGTAAGTGGATTTTGAGTAGTCCAAATCTACAAAAAATGTGTTTTTCTCACTTGGCACATAGCTTACCCTACCACCGACATTAAACATCACATATTGCGTGCCAAAAAATGTATTTACGGGATTGCCTTTGTCATCTTTTGGCTGTTTGCTTGCTTCACGCGTAAGCTGCCTAGCTCGCAGGGTAAGCCCCCATTTTTTGCTTAAAGGACCTGTGAGGTATAGGGAGTTTTGATAAGTGTTGCCAAAGGTGCTAGATTCTGGGATTATCGCGGTGGACTGAAGTGAGCCGCTCCATTTGCGCGTGATAGGCTTTGTGATGACATTTACCACCCCTCCTAGTGCATCAGAGCCATAAAGCGTGCTCATAGGACCGCGGATAACCTCAATGCGCTCAATCGCGCTAGTAGGCGGCATAAATGTGTTATACACGCCCGTGCCTAGATTTGCTGTGGCGACATCACCGCTTGGATTTTGTCGCAAATCATCAAGTAGATAAAGTGTGTATCCTGCAGGCATACCACGAATGCTAATCGCGCTTGCGCCAAGTTTGTTGCTGGTGGATTCTAGGCTTACGCCGGGCACTTCTTTTAGTGCTTCACCCAAATCGCGATAGGGCTTTTGCTCTAGCTCCTCTTTGGTGATGACCGTTACGCTAGCTGGCGCGGTTACGATATTTTTCTCACTACCTGAAGCGGTGGATACGGTTACAGAGATTTTTTGCAACTGCTTTGCTTCTAGGGTGTCGTATTGTTTGTCTTGTGTTGTTAGGCTACTATGTTGTGAGGTTGAATTGGCAGGAGTTTGGGTAGAATCTAGGCTAGAATTTGAGTTGGATTCTTTGCTAGAATTTGAATCTGTGCTAGATTCTGTTCCCCCTGCTAGCGCGGAGGGGGTTAGGGGGTGGGTAGAATCCAAAGCAGAATCTTTAGCAGTTTGTTGCGCGGGAGTTACTCTCTCTCTCTCTCTCTCTCTCTCTCTCTCGTTGTCAGCGAGGGCGAGAGAAGTAGCTAGGCTAAGGCTTAATGTGAATGCTAGTGCTTTGCTAGAGATGTTTTGTTCTCTAGAGTTTTTTCTAGTTTTACTAGGATTTTGGATTAGCGATTTTACTTCATTGCAAATCATAAATGCTCCTTATCTTAAATAAATTTTTGTGTTTTATTTGATAGCGTCAAATAAAACTCGCGCATTATAATCATTTAAAATAAAACTGCGCTTAATTCTCACTACACTCCCAAAATGAATATCATAATGAGAGAGATTCGCTTTTGTGGGAATGTGTAAGTGTAATTTTGCAAAAAGTTAGATTTTGCTAAGTTTTGTTTAGAAAAGATTTTGTGCTATTTTTGCTAGTCAAAAGATAGAAATATCGCTCTTAGATTCCCTAAATTTGCGGAACATATCAATAATTTTTACTTTGGTAAATGAAATTTGTGAAGTGAAAATGAAAATTTTGGGAAATTTGTAAAAAATTGGTGGAAAAAAGTTTGACAAATAAAAGTGAAAAATAAGTTCTTTTATGCTTGCCTAAATCCACAAGGCAGATAACACATACAAGTCAAATAACGCAAAATCAAAATGCAAATACATAGCGGACATTGACATTCCAAGTGTTTGTGAAGTGTATGGTTCTGTTTTGGATTCCGGGCGTTGTCCTTGTGGAGTTGTGTGCTTGCAGTGGGATAAAAGGTATTTTTGCAGACACCTCTATGCTATGACTTTTTAGAAATATTCCATAAAAACCGCAATTTACCCACGCATCAAGCCCTGTGAAAGCCCCGTCTTTCATCTCATCATATAGTGCATCTTTATCTATGCCCATATTTTTCTTTGCGGAAACTATGGCTTTGTTGGTAAAGATGGTGTTGCCCCCTATGCCACCACCTGCGAAAATCCCTAGCTTAGATTCTTTGATTGTTAGGACATTGAAAAGCAAGTCCAAATTTGCACCATAGTTTAGCACCGATAGCGAGTAGTCATAGCTTAGGTTTGTGATAGTGGGAGGATTGGTTCGGTAGTTTATGATATAAAAAGAGTTGCTATCCATTGTTTGTGTGTAGTTGAGATTTGCATACACTCTTAGTCCAAACCACGAAGTAAAAAACCCTCTATATCCGCTTACTATACCGACATTTGTGCCTAGTGTGTTGCGACTATATCGGTAGTCCTCAAAGTTTACGCTACTATCAGAGCTTGTTAGCGTGATTTTGTTGTCTTGCCTATACGCGCTCACTCCTAGCTCGACACCGACAAATCCCGCGTGTGGCTTTAGGGCTTGTGTGGGTTTTGTGCTTTGTGCTTGGCTAGTGCGTGTGGGGCTGTCTACTCTTGTGCCTCGCGTAGCTCTTGTGGACACATTTGCAGGGACACTTGCTTTTGAATGTCCTAACAATCAAAGAATCTAAGCTAGGGATTTTC
>NZ_NXLN01000012.1:0-68880 GCF_003364135.1 Helicobacter sp. MIT 01-3238 | reverse complement strand
ACTTATAGCCAAAACCTCCTTATTTGCTTTTTAGCATTGTGCTTTGCGCGTGAGGGGGGCAGATAAGAGAGAGGTGTCGGGTATAGGAGTGGTTTGAAGCATTTAAATCCTTTTTGGCTAGATTTTAGACAAAATCACAAATTAGTAAGCTAGTTTAAGGCTGTTTGATACTTAGCAGAGTATCTATCATTTTGTCAATGGTGGTTATGACTTTGGCATTTGCAGCATATCCACCTTGAAACTTGATTAAATCCACCATTTCCTCATCGATACTCACTTGCGTGATAGATAGATGCTCTTTTTTGGTGGCTTCAAATACGGAGGTTTTGGTATCAAGTGTGCGCTGTGTCTCCTCTGTGTCAGTGGCTATGCGCCCTGCGGCAAACTGATAAAACTCATTTATGCCCATTTTGAAAGGCTGCTTTGTGTGCTTGTTGAAAAAGTCGATTTTGTCGTATTGGAGCTGCTGCATCATATTTGCCACATCGAAGTTGCCCGCTGTGGGGGTTAGCCACGGGCGGATTTGCGTGGCGTCTTTTTCATAGTCCCTATGCAGTCTTATATCTCTAGCACTTTGCCCTTGCAAAAATTTATTGATTCCCATAGCGCCTGTGAAGTTTGTGCCATTGTCCTTGATAGCGACATATATCCCCTCTCGTGGGTTGGTAGACTCTATGACAAACTGCTTGACTTCAGGGTCAAATATCGCCCTAAAGTAGTCATCAAAGTCGTTTATGTCGTTGTTGTCATCATTGTCATCTTTGTTGCCATTTATCGCGCGGACAATGTCGTGCATAGTGGTTACATTGTCTATGTAGATTCTCTTTGTGGCGATGACATCGCCTTTTGTGTTGTATGCCATCAAGTCAAATGAGCCGTTTTTGAAGTTGTAGTTGGTGTCTTTTAGTGCTTCATATCGTCCGAACTGCACTTGCTCGCCTATGAGCTCTTTTGCTGCGGATTGCGCATAGATAGCGTTTGTGGCTTCCATAAAGCCTTGCGCAAAGGTGTCAAGCAAGTCAATATAGTACTGGATATGCCCGATTTTCGTGCCTTTGTAGCCTGTGTTATAAAGCGAGATAAGAGAGCCTGCCTTGCCCTCATCAAGTTTATCAGTAATATCCACATCTTTAAAATCATAAGTATGCCAATAAACGCGGTTTAGGTGCTCGGCATTGTTTTCTTTGTCTAGCTTTATGGGGTGGAAAGTGTAGCCATCTACCATATTAAACCCGCGTGCGATATTCATCACATAGTTTTCGTCAAAATCCGCATTTCTAGCTTGCAGGAGAGAATCTGTGCGGAGATGATTTTTATACACGCGCCCGCCGATGATTTCGATAAGGTGGAATTCGTATTGGTCGCGTCTATCGCGCAATTCATTTGCTTGGCGATATTGCTTGGCATCTTCCATTTCTTTGATTTTGCCATTTAGCTGGGCGATTTCAGAGCCTAAGCGATTTGCCTCATTGATAAGCGTTTCTAGATTTTCGCTAGCTTGTCGTTGTAGGTTTACAAGCTTTGTGCGAGTATCACGCAGATTTCGCGTAAGCACTTGGGTGGCTTCTGCTAGGACTTGCTTTTGGGCTGGGTCTTGGGAGTTTTTGGAGACATCTTTCCACGCATTAAAATACGCTTCTAAATCATTATAAATCCCCACACCCTCGACATCTGGGAAGTAGGCTGAAATCTCGCGCAAAAAGTCAAAGCTGTTTTGAAAAAACGCCATTTCTGAGCCTGACTTGGTATATCTGTCAAACACAAAATCATCGTGGATTCTGCGAATGGCTGGAATATCTACACCGCGCCCGATGATAAGCCCTTGGTGCATCACAAGCGGTCGCTCTGGCTGGGCTATCACGCGCTTACGGCTATAAAACTCATCGCTAGCGTTTGAGATATTGTTGCTAGTGGTGTCTACCATTACTTGGTGTCCCACAAGCCCTGTGTATGAGGTATTTAGTGAAGAGAGAATCCCGCCCATAGCCTAAGCCTTGATTTGCAAAAGATTTATGCTTGATTTGGGGGTGGATTTTTTATCGCCATAGGTTTGGGCTTCTTTGGGGATAAGTTTGTCCATAAGCGAGGTAAAAAACTCACTCACAGCGAAAACGATTTGCGCATAGCTAGAATTTAGCTTTTTTAGCTCCTTTAGGGCTTGGCTCATCTCATCAAAAAGCTCTTGTGTCCTAGAATCAATTAGGTCTTTTATTTCTTTTTGGGGATTGTTGTTTTTGAGGGCAAGCATCTCTTGGCTAATCAAGCTTTTTTTGGTCTCAAACTCCTTGATGAGGGCGTCTTTTTTGGGATTGCGCTCAAAAATCTCATCGTGCTTGGCTAGCTTTATGGATTCTATGTCTTGCTTCGTGTAGTCGATAAGTGTGCGTAAGTCAGCGATAGCACCTTGAAGATATTGCATAACCATTTTTTATCCTTATCTGCCCCCCTCACGCGCAAAGCACAATGCTAAAAAGCAAATAAGGAGGTTTTGGCTATAAGTTAAGCAAATCTAGTGCCATTTTTTCAGAAGTTTTTTGTAAGTCGAGTTTGTATTCTTTTGCCTCAATAGAGTCCCTAATCTGCGCGATTTTGTTTTGCGCTGCGACTTGGGCTACATCGTCATTTTGGCGATTTCGCTGCGTGGCGATTTTTGTGTCTTCGTCTTTGTATGCGTTTGCATTTCGCGCATTTAGAGAAGCGATATTTGAGCTTATGGTATTCATCTGCACTCCTTTGGTGATTTTGGTCTAGTTTGCTTACTATGTATCTGTCAAGCTATATCGGTTGAAAAATCCAACGATTTAAGCCTATTTTTCCACACTTCAACTCTACTTCTTCATAGCCTTATTCATCTCTTTGGCTAGGTTATCTAGGCTTGTAGCACTTTTTATCCCCTTTTCTTGAAAAAGTGATACATTTGGATTGACACGATATGTAAAAAACCCAACAAACACCATAACATAGCAAAACAAAAAAAAGCATAGCGTTGGGAAAATCCAAGTTTTCACATCCATTTTGCAACCTTTTGTAAAGATATGCCCCGCTATGAATAACACAAGAATGCGCTGTGCGAAATCTATGCAACACAAAAACCAAATGTAAAAACTGCATAGAAACGATAAATGTGAGCTACAAAAATGTAAGCGATGCCCACACTCACGCGCTAATCTCGCCTTACGAGGCACGATTATATAACAAAATCGGCAAAAAGCGGATAGTTTTTGCGTATTTTTACTCTCTTTTATGCAAATATTTGCATATTTTGTTTGATTTTGTGGATTTTTGCGTGATTTTTTAATTTATCGCGCTCTTAATTCTCGTGCGTTTATAGCTATATTTTTAGCTCCTAAAATGTTAATTATTTGTTTGAAGTATTGCTAAATAATTGCGCTAAAATCTCAAAGTTGTAGCTTTTGCGTTTTAATTTGGTTTTATTTCATAAAAATATCGGGTTAAGGTATCCTCTAAAATGTCTAAAAAAATAGAAACACACAAAAAAAATACTTCTAAAGATTCTAATTGCTCGCTTGATTCTACCTTTGCTTTTATATTTCTTAGCACAAAATCGCGCAAAGCTATTGCGCCATTTGAAGCGATATTGTGCGATTTGGCAAAAAAGCATAAACTAGATTTTGGAAGTGAGTTTTGTCCTAGCAAAGAGTGGATAAAGCCAAGTGAGCTGTATTTCTTTGTCCGCACTATAAATGACGCCAAAGCAAATGATGGTGTGGTAAATGATACTAAGGCAGATAGTAAAGCAAATGACACAATCATCGCCTTTGCCAACTCTATAAGTGAGAATCTGCCTTTGAGTATGGATTTTGTATTTAAAGGCATAGAGAGTGCAAAATCCTTGCAAGAATCAAGCATTTTGCCAAAAAAGATTAGCCACGCTAAAGTTTTGCACTCTAAAACCCCGCACGATAGGAAACTACCAAAAAATGTAGAATCTATCCCCACCGTGCAAGAGATGAAAGCCCTTTTAGGTGCATTTGAAGAAAAAAATGATAACGACACGGCAAGTGATTTGTCGCTATACTCCGTGTTAAAGCCGTTTTTTGTGGATATACGGTATGGCGATGAAGTCTTTAGCACAAAAAGTGCAAAAAAAATCGCACCAAAAGATTCTAGCCTTGCTGTGCTCTTTGCTAGGCTTGCTAGTGAGCTAGCGGAGGGCAAGCCCGTGAGAATCCGCACAAAAAGAGGGGATATAGCTTTAAGCGTGGGGGAGAAATCCCCTCTTGCGATGTTTTGGGAGCTTGGGGCACTGCAAATCTTTATGCGGGTAAATCAAGCCCAAATCAGTCTGCTTGGGAACTTTGAGAAGCCAAGTATGAAGCTATGCCCAAAAGAAGTGTTTGCAAAAGAGTTTTTTGGTAAGCAAAATCAAGTAGCACAATCAGCAGGTGTGGCAAATCCTGTGGAGATTGAGTGCGTTTTGGCTTATGAGCCACTTTTGGCATTGCTTGGGGTGTATGCTAGGGCGCGTGGTGTGGAGTTTGTCTTTGTAAAGCCTTTTGCTAAAAAATCTAGTGAGATTTTGGAGAGTGTGCTTACATACACGATTCCACCCCATAAGCGCGTAGCTTGCGACAAAAACGGCACTTATGTGGAGGATAGATTTTGTAAATTAAATCTTTTCTCTCTTATCCGCAAGCACTATGTGTCATCTACCCCCTCACTATCCTTGCAAAACGCCGCCAAAATCGCCAATGCTTCTCAAATGCTAGTATGCTATCTCTCAAAATCCAAAAACACAGCTATATGGGTTTATCGCCAAATACCAAATGACAATCAGCAAGAAACAACACCACAAGAATCACAAAATCAAGCACAAAAAGACACATTTAGCGAGGTTTTGCACATAGATTTTAGCTTAAATCCAGCTCACGCTTTAGCAGAGATTGCCACACGCGAAAATGGCGATAAGCTAATTGCTAACTTCACTTCTCATTTTGGGGAACATAGCCTAAATTTTTCGCTTGATGATTCTACAAAATCTACTTTTGCAAAAGAGGATTTAGAAAAAACCTCTAAAAACCTTATAGAGTTTTTTTCTATCATTGCAAAAGTGCTTAGGCTTTGCCCAAAAGATGCAAGTGTGGAAGAGGGTGTGAATAGTGTGCTAAATAATGCTAAATTGTTCTTGCGCGATAAGGGACCTAGAATTGATTATAAAACGGTAAAGTCCCCTCAAGGTGGATTGGCACTTGATATGCCTAGAATCTTGCGAAGTGCGATGAGCTTCTCTCTAGCAGGTGTGGATAGCGCGACTTTGTGCTATGGTGTGGTGGATTCTTTGTGTGAGTTTGTGGGAAGTCTAGCGCGGGATATGGGGCAAAACTACGCGATAAAGAAAGTATTTTTGTGTGGCGATATGCTTACAGAATTTATATTTTTGGATAAAATACTGCACTATTTGCCAAAAGATATGGAGATAATCCTCCCACAAGATGGCTTTGTAGATTTTTATAAATAGCATCTAGCGACACTTAGATAATGCAAATAACGCAAAAAGGATAAATATGCAATGTGAAATGATTTTTTCTAAAATCCACCGCGCAACTGTGAGTGAAGCAAATATCAACTATGTCGGCTCTATAACGATAGATTCTAGCTTGTGTGAAGAGGCTGGATTGCTAGAGGGTATGAAAGTCGATGTGGTAAATGTAAATAATGGCGAAAGGCTAAGCACTTATGTGATATTGGGCGAAGCAGGTAGTGGCGTAGTGTGTCTAAATGGCGCAGCCGCACGCAAAGCAAGTGTGGGCGATATAATCATCATCATTGCCTATGTGAGTATGGACTATGAGAGGGCAAAATCCCACAAGCCAAAAGTCGTCTTTGTAGATAGCCACAACCATATCACAAAGGTAGAATCAAATATTGATTCTTATCCAAAAGGCATAAGTTCCTAAAAAGAAGTAGATAAAATCTTGCAACAGATGAGATATGCAAATAATGATATTTTTAATATTATTTAGATACAATACGCGCTACTGCATACATTTAAGAGGTGCTTGTTGAGCAAAAAAGATGCCATAAAATCAAACATAAACTTGGCTATTGCGCTGATAGTGTTGCTATTATCTGCGTTGTTTTCTGTTTTAGCATACCTTTTTGTGAATTTTAGAGAGTTAGCTTTGCTTGAGCTGTGCATAGTTATGCTTGTTGCTGTTTCGTTATTGTCTGGGATAGTATGCGCTTCTTTTTTGTATGTCAAAAATGTAAGAAAGATAGAGAAAATGAAATGACTGCTGGAATGATTGCTTTAATTTTTTGCACATTAGCTTTTATTGTCGCGCTAGGCGTGGTGTGCTTCACTCTCTCTAGAGCCTAAATCAAGCCCTTTAAAATCCAAAAATACCTAAATCTTGCGTGGCGATTAAGGAGTAAAAATGTTTGATATAAAAAATCTAAGCCAAATGCTAGGAGGAATGCAAGAGCAAATCCAAGAAATGGAGCAAAAAAGCAAAGATACTATCCTCACTGCCAAAAGTGGTGGCGGACTGCTTACTGTGAGTATCAATGGTGCGGGTGAAGTGGTGGATATACTCATAGATGATAGCTTGCTAGAGGATAAAGAATCCTTGCAGATTTTGCTTATCTCTGCGCTAAATGACGCTTATAAAAAT
The DNA here is from genome assembly GCF_003364135.1 of Helicobacter sp. MIT 01-3238. Taxonomy (NCBI): domain Bacteria; kingdom Pseudomonadati; phylum Campylobacterota; class Epsilonproteobacteria; order Campylobacterales; family Helicobacteraceae; genus Helicobacter; species Helicobacter sp. MIT 01-3238. The sequence continues at coordinate 62,245 of NZ_NXLN01000012.1, read as the reverse complement.
GTCGAGGAAAATCGCAAATCTTTGGCACTAGGAATGCTTGGCAAAATAAATCCTTTTTAAGATATGAAAACTTAAAAAGCCACGCAAAGTGCTTGCAATAACATAAATAGAGCAAAATCTAACCAAGATAAGCCCAAAAATCAACCACACAAAACACGGAGCAAAAAAGTGCAAAAACTCATCATTATCGATACTTTTGGATTCTTTTTTCGCAATTTTTATGCCCTCCCACCACTTCGCAACAAAGATGGATTCCCCACAGGACTGCTTATGGGGTTTGCCAACCTCATAATGAAGCTACACAAAAACAACGAGGGGGATTTCATCGTGTTTGCGCTAGAGGGCGGGGGAGAAAATAAGCGCAAGCAATACTACAAAGACTACAAAGCAAACCGCGCAAAAGCACCTGATGACTTGGTTTTGCAGCTGCCCATAGCCATAAAGTGGATAGAGCAAATGGGATTTGTAAATCTATCCTTTGAGGGCTATGAAGCAGATGATGTCATCGCTTCACTTGCCACACTAGCGCAAAAAAAGGGCTTAAAAGTCGAAATCATAAGCCACGACAAAGACTTATATCAGCTTATAAATGAAAATATCCACTTGCTAGACCCTGTGAAAAATAAAGAAATCCACGAGGAAGAGTGCTTTGAAAAATTTGGCGTGTATCCCAAAAATTTCATTGACTATCAAAGTCTAGTAGGCGATAGTAGTGATAATGTGCCCGGGGTAAAAGGCATAGGCACAAAAAGTGCAGCCAAACTCATAGAGAAGTTTGAAAATCTAGAGAATATCTATGAAAATGCAACATCTCTGCGTGAGGTGGTAGGAGAAAGACTAGCAAATGCCATAGAGCAAAATAGGGAATCTGCATTTTTAAGCAAAAGGCTTGTAACGCTAGAGCGGGATTTATTTAGTGAATTTGAATTCTCAAAATCCATAATGCCACAAAAAAATCCACTTATCAAAATCCTAGATGAGATGAAAAAATATGAGTTTGCCAAAATCGTGCAAAGACTAAGCAATGAAAAACCAAATGTGCCTTTTAGCCAAATCATCGCCCAAGACTCTAAAAAAGAGCAGGAAGCTAAAGAGGAATATGAAGCACAAAAAGATAAAAAACGCTTAGCAAAAAAGGGGCTTGGAGGACTTGAGATAGAAGCTACTTTTGCAAAGCTAGATTCTACTTCGCAGCAAACAATAGAGGAAAATCCCCCAACCTTTGGCTACATAAACCAATCACTTCTAGCAAACAAAACAGATGAGATTTTGGCCAAAGATCCTTTTTACTTCAAGGCAAAAAAAATAGAATCTCTTAGCGAGCTAGAGGGGATTTTGGATAGTATGCCAAAAGACTGCCTTATCGCTTATGATTGCGAAACTACGGCTATTGATACCAAAGTAGCGCAAATAGTGGGGTTTAGTTTTTGTGCTGATGGGGTAAATGCTTATTATGTCCCCATAGCCCATAGCTACTTAGGCGTAGAATCCCAAATAAGCCTAGAGGAAGCAAAAGAGGGGATAAGAAAGATTTTTGCCCATCCTCTCATCGGGCATAATCTCAAATACGACTTAAAAATCGCACAAAATCTTGGAATCCACTATGATTATGCAAATGGCAAAATCTATGATTCTATGGTGCTTGCGTGGCTTTTTGATAGCGTAAGCAAAGTAGGGCTTGATGAGCAAATGAGGAAGTGGTTTGCCCACTCTATGATAGGCTTTGGCGAGGTGCTAGGCAAACTAGATGATTTCTCACAAGTGCCAATCCCAAATGCCACCAAATATGCCGCTGAAGATGCGAGTGCTTCTTTTAGGCTGTTTTTTCGCCTCAAATGCGAACTAGAATCACGCGGTTTGGATAGTATTTTTGAGCTAGCAAAAAGAGTAGAATTTCCCTTTGTATCCGTGCTTTTGGAAATGGAGGAAGAAGGCATAGCTATTGATGAAAATCACTTCAAAGACTTGCTGAAAAGATTTTCTAAAGAAATCGCACAAATTGAGCAAGAGATTTTCTCTCTATGTGGAAGTGTGTTTAACCTAAACTCCCCAAAACAGCTTGCAAATATGCTATTTGACACCCTAAAGCTAAAAGCGCAGAGGCAAATAAAAGGCGGGTATAGCACTGATGAAAAAACCTTGCAAAATCTACTAGAAGCCCACCCTTGCATACCCAAAATCCTAGAATACAGAGAGCTAGCAAAGCTAAAGGGCACTTATGTCGAACCTATGCTAAAGCTACAAAAACAAGGCAAAATCTACACTTCGTTTTTGCAGACGGGCACTGCCACAGGACGCCTAAGCTCCAAATCCCCAAACCTCCAAAATATCCCTGTGCGAAGCGAGCAGGGCAGGCTTATCCGTGCTGGATTTTGCGCTAGTGGAGAAAATAAGATTTTGCTATCTATTGACTACTCTCAAATTGAGCTTAGACTTTTGGCACATTTTTGCCAAGATAGCGCACTCATCGAAGCATTTAGAGATGATTTAGACATTCACTTACAAACTGCAAAGGCAATCTTTGGCGAAAAAGAAGCGACACAAAAGCGCAGTATCGCAAAGAGTATAAACTTCGGGCTTATCTATGGAATGGGCTCTACCAAACTATCTCAAACGCTAAAAATCCCGCAAAAAGAAGCAAAAAGCTATATTGAGGGATATTTTTTATCATTCCCCACGGTCAAAGATTTTCTAAATTCAAAAAAACAAGAGATTTTGGAGAAAGGTTATGCAGAGACTTTGCTAGGACATAGACGATATTTTAGCTTCGCGCACGCTAGTGAATTTATGCAGGCAAATTTCTTGCGCGAGGGAGTAAACTCGATTTTTCAAGGCAGTGCAGCGGATTTAATCAAAATGGCAATGCTAAAAATCCACGCGCACATAAAAGAAAGCAAAAGCGATATAAAAATGCTTTTACAAGTCCACGATGAGCTGATTTTCGAGCTAGACAAAGAGGGGGCGGAGCAAAGAGCAAAAGAGCTAAGTGCGATAATGGATAATATCTATACGCTAAATGTCCCACTAAAATCAAGCTACGCGCTAGGACGCACTTGGGCGGAGCTAAAATAATATAACTAAAACAATCCTAGATAGTGCCAAAACACTGCAAAACACTAATGGATTTTGTGCTATAATCCACAATCTGCTTTTGAATAAATTTTAGATAGCACAAGTTAGGGGTTTGATAATAAAAACACAAAGGATAAAATATGACAAAAAAACCGATGAGCGTGTTTGTGATTTTGGGGCTTGGATATGCTGCGTTGGTGGCGATTATGCTACTTGTTTGTATCTATGCGATAATCCAAATCGGCTCTATTAGGGACAAACTCACAGAGATAAACGAAGTAAATTCTGTCAAACAACGCATAGCGATTGACTTTCGTGGAAGCGTGCACGATGAGTCTATTGATGTGCGAGATGTCGTGCTTACAGATTTGAGCGATAGAGCTACGCTTAGCAGGCTAAATCAGCAGATTAGACAGCTCCAAGATAAATATGAAAACGCACGAGAAAGAATGAAAAATACTTTTGAAACAAAAAATGGACTTGGTAAAGTAGAAACAGAGATTTTAGGACGCATAGATGCTATTGATTCTCGCGCTCGCCCTATAATCGCCCAACTGCTTGAGGCAAAAAAAAGTGGCGATGAGATGGGTGCGATAAATGCGCTAAATAATGTGCGACCGATATTTGTAGAGTGGCTTGCGACCATCAATGAGTTTATCGACTTAGAAGAGAGCAAAAACCAAGCGGTAACTCCTGTGGTGCAAAACGCCGTAGCAGTGTTTAGAGGGGTGTTTATCATAAGTGCGATTCTAGCAGTGGTAGCAAGTGTGCTTCTTGTGTGGTTTATCATCGGCTATCTTGTGCGACTACTAGGTGGTGAGCCAAGTATCGCTTCACATAGTGTGAAGCTAATCGCTAGTGGGGATTTGAGTGAGAGCATATCTAACAACATAGGTATGCTAGGCGAAATCGCAGCTATGCAAGAGCGGCTCAAAAAAATAGTTAGCGAGATTTTAGTCTCTGCAAATGATATTTTCAAAAACACCCAGCTTGTGGCAAGTGCTAGCGCGGACTCCCAAAAAGCCTCCATCACACAAAGCGAGACAGCAAAGCACTCTGCAAAGCAAGTGGTAGAAATCTCTGAGGGCATAGCTCAAATCGCTCAAATCGCTAAGCAAACCGAAGAAAACTCTGAGAAAACCCTAGAGCTTTCTCGCAAAGGACAAGAGGCGATGACTGACACCCAAGAAACCGTAGAAGCCGTTACGCAAATGGTAATCTCATCTGCTAATCAAATCCTAGAGCTAGAGAAGCAATCTAGCGAGGTAGGCTCTTCAGCCTCGCTCATCGCAGAAATCGCTGACCAAACAAATCTCCTTGCGCTAAATGCCGCTATCGAAGCCGCACGCGCAGGTGAACACGGCAGAGGATTTGCCGTTGTTGCTGATGAGGTGAGAAAGCTAGCGGAGCGCACTTCGGGTGCTACTTCGCAGATTTCTGCGATGATTCAGCATATAAGCCAAGAAATCCAAACCGTCGCTCAAGCGATGAATCAAGCTGTGCCACAAGCTCAAAAAAGCATAGAACTAGCCACACAAACCGCCTCTGTGCTAGATGAGATAAAAGACCAAGCTAGCGACTCCCTAGCAAAAGCAAAAGATGTAAGCACCTCCTCTAGACACCAAGATGAGAGTGTCAAAAATATCCGTGCTGAAATGGATGAAATGGTAAATATATCTAGAAACACAACAGAGCTTATGCACAAAGCTTCTAGAGCAATAAGCGATTTGGAAAATATCTCTACCAAACTCAAAGAAAACATTGGATTTTTCAAAGTATAAAGAGGATAGTTAGCTATACTAAGCCTATAAAAATTGCAGTGTAAAATCTGCATTGCTTAGTGATTGTAAAAATGCTTAAGCTAATATTTTTGCTAAAGGGTATTTTAGATTCTTATGAGATAAAAAATCTAGCGTGATTTGCACTACTTCATTTGTTGTAAATCCTGCTAAAAGCCTAAAGGCTTAATAAATGCTATCAACTATCAAAAAAACGATTAAGCACAATTTGGCTGTGTATTTTATGGTGCTTGCTTGTTTGGATTTCGCGCTTGTGGGGGCGTGTGCCAAAATTTTGAGCACTGAGGGGTTACCTAGCATTGAGGTGGTGTTTTTTAGAAATCTTATCGCTGCTTTTTATCTCTACTATCTTTTCAAAAAATCCACACTTAAGCAAAAAGAGGGTGGGCATTTTGGGATTTTGCTATTTCGTGGTGTAGCAGGTGTGCTTTCCCTCTATCTTTTGTTTTATAATATTGAGCATATCACTCTTGGTGGAGCATACTCTTTCCAAAAAACTGCACCGATTTTTACCACACTTATTGCATTTTTTGTATTTAAAGAAAGTATAGGATTTAGGGGGTGGCTAGCCGTTGGTGTGGGGTTTGTAGGAGTGCTACTTATCGCACAGCCGTTTGCTAGCGAGGATTTTCACACAGGTTTTGAAGCAAAAAACTGCCTTTTGGGCGTGCTGTGCGGATTTTTGTCTGCTATATCTGTGGTAAGTGCTCGCAAACTGCGACACTACTACACCACCGAAAAAATCGCGCTATCTTTTATGGTTGTTGGCACGCTTGTGCCATTGCTTTCAATGATTATTGGTGGATTTTACGCACCAAAGGAGCTAGATTTTGTGGTTTGTGGCTTTGTCCTGCCAAGTGCAAAATCTATGTTTTTTATCGTGGTTATGGGGATTTTGGGCGCGGCATATCAAATCCACCTTACCAAAAGCTACGGTGTAGCAAAAAAAGCTGGCATTGTCGCTGGGGTAAGCTATCTTGATGTGGTGTTTTCGCTGATTTTGGGGCTATTTTTGGGAGATAGTTTTCCTAGTGCTATGGTGTTTGCAGGTATTGTTAGCATCATTGGTGGGGGAATCATCTTGGTGCTTAGCAAAACCTAATGATTTATCTATATAAAGTAAAATATGCGATGATAAAAGGTGGCAAAATCTAAAAATAGCAAAAACCAAGATAAACGCTGATAAAACTCATAGAGGAAAATATGCTAAAAGTCATCAAACATAATTTGGGTGTGTATTTTATGGTGCTTGCTTGTTTGGATTTCGCGCTTGTAGGGGCGTGTGCCAAGATTTTGAGTGATGAGCTACCAAGCATTGAGATTATGTTTTTTCGCAATATCATCGGTGTGGCGTTTATGCTCTACTTGCTTAGCAAGGTCAAAATCCATAAAGAAGGTGGGCATTTTTGGCTATTATTTTTTCGTGGGCTTACAGGTGCTATTTCGCTGTATTTGTTTTTTTATAATGTCTCTAGCATTTCGCTTAGTGGAGCGTTTGCTTTCCAAAAAACCTCGCCAATTTTTATCACGCTTATTGCGCTTTTTGTATTTGGCGAGAGGGTGGGACTAAAGGGCTGGATAGGGATTTTTATCGCTTTTGGTGGCGTGCTACTTGTCTCGCAGCCTTGGGCGCACCCTGATATGCACACAGGCTTTGATTTTAAAAACTCCATTATAGGCATTATAAGCGGATTTTTTGCGGCACTAGCACTTGTGAGCGTGCGCAAGCTAAGGGGGTTTTATGCTACCGAGCAAGTGGCGTTTTCATTTATTTTTATGGGGGCTTTGCTACCGCTTATTTCGATGATTGTCGCAGAATTTTACGCGCCAAAGGAGCTAGATTTTATGCTTGCACCATTTGTGATGCCTAGCCTAAAATCGTGGATTTTTATCATCATTATGGGGGCTATCGGCACGATTTATCAAATCCACACTACCAAAAGCTACGGTGTAGCAAAAAAGGCTGGCATTGTCGCTGGGGTAAGCTATCTTGATGTAGTGTTTTCATTCATATTGGGGTTATTTCTAGGGGATAGTTTCCCTAGTGCTATGGTGTTTATCGGTATCGTTGGAATCATACTAGGTGGGCTTATCTTGGTATATAGAAAAGATTAGATTTTGGCGGTTTTGTTTTTGTAAGATTTTGTGATTTTACACTTTTTTGTTGGATTTTAGGTTTTAAGGAGAGTAAAAATGTATTATCTCATCGCTTTATGTATGGGGATAGCTATCGCTACCCAAGCCCCTATAAATGCCTCTTTGGCTCGCTCTTTGCAAGGCTCATCACTTCAGCTTGCTTCGCTTGTGGCTGCGCTAATATCATTTGGCATAGGCACGATTTGTTTAGGCTTTATGGCGTATTTTAGTGGTGCTTTGGGACTAGATACGATTAAATCGCTTTTTTCTCAATCGTGGTGGAAATTTTTGGGTGGCGTGCTAGGCGCGTTTTTTGTGTTTGGGACGATACTGCTCGCCCCCAAAATAGGGCTACTAAATATGTTTTTGCTAGCACTAGCTGGACAGCTCCTCACAAGTGCAGTGCTAGACTCTATGGGGGCTTTTGGACTAGGGATAAAGCCTATCTCGTGGCAAAAGATTTTGGGACTAGGGATAATACTAATAGGACTTTTGGTATTTTTCTCCAAAGAACTACAAAAAAACTAGGGTTTTGATAAATTTGTGTGAGATTTTTGCGTGTGGCTTTTTGGGTTAGTTTGTTTGTTATGTTAGGCTTTGTAGGGAAACTGAAGTATCTAAAAACTACAAATTTTGCATAGGTATTTTTGGATATTTCGCTTTTTTGCAAAAAGCTCAATATGACAATGATATAAACGCTTAATATGATAGCGAAATCCAAAAAACTACAATGATTTGCAAGCGTAGCAAAGTATCTAAAAAATAGCGCAATATACAAGACACTTTTGCATTCTCTATGGTTTTGTCATTAGCAAGAGTTGGTTAGATTTTCTCACTTTTAAGTCTTTTTTTAAGTCAAGTAAAAAAACGATAAAACATAAAAAACACATCATTTTCATCATTTTTACGCAATTTTTTATATACTTTTGTGAAATATCGTAACATAATTGAGTTTTTATAGGAATTAAAATGAGATTTACTTGACAAGGTGTTTTTGTTTTTTTATAATCTACTCGCCACCCAAAGAATTGACAAAGAATACATATATTCTTAAACATTTCTTATGAGGTGGCAAATTTTATGTAAGGAGGATACAACTATGAAAAAGTTGTCCTTAGTTTTTATGGTTTCTTTGGCTTTGGGACTTAGCTCCCTATCTGCAGAGGTGGTGCAAAACCAAGCTTCACAACATAAAGAGGTCTTGCAACAATCTGATATGGACTTTTTGTTTAAAACCGACAAGCAAAAAGAACTAAATATCGTTGTTTTGGACGAAGATGAGCTAAAAGCTACTCAAGGTGAAGCGTGGAGTTGGAGAGGATTTCTTAAAATATTAGGTGAAATATTTAGACTCTTCTAAATCACAAATCCAACATCATCACTCTACATAGCCCAATGGTTATAAAAGCCATTGGGCGATTACTATTTATAACTAAAAGGACTAAAAATGGTTTCGTATTCAGCTACTTATGCGGCGGCTTATATGGGTGCTTTTTGCGCTATAAATCCTGCCGAGTGTCCAAAAGAGCCTGCTAGACTAGGAATGGGTGTGCAATATGCACAAGTCCAAGAGGGAAAAACACAAACCTTAGGTGGCTACCTAAGTATGAATGTAGGGATAACCTCTACGGAGGGCAAAAGGGTGCGATTCTCTGTGGGAGGGCTTGCAGGGGCTGGCAATAGTGATAGCAAAAACTTCAAAGCCAATCACACTTCTGTGAAAAATGAGTTGGCACTTTTTTGGGAGCTTTACCCAAGACTTGGGATAAATATCGCCACCAAAAAATACCCCCTGTATCTCAATATAGACTTAATCGGCGAGGGATATAGCTCTAAAATCAACAGAGAAAATGGCTACACCAATGCGCTATTTTCTGCTGGGATAGGGCTAGAGGGGATTATCCCTACTACAAATAGATTTGCCATAGAATACGGCGCAAGCTATAACTACATATTTGCAGGATATTATTGGTTTGGGCAAACAGGCGATGATAAACAATCCACAATGAGTGGATACAGCTATGGGGCAAAGGCACATATCGGCTTTTCTTATGCTGCTAGCGAGAAATACTCATACTATTTGCGCTTTGTGGGAAAATATCAAGACTTAAGTGCCTCAAAACCTATCAGCGCAAATGGTGGCACTTCTCTAAACTACCCTGCGACAACAAACATAATAGGAATGCTTGAAATGGGATTTGGGTTTATGAGCGTTAGATTTTAGGTAGTGTTTGGGGGTAAGAGTGATAGGCAGCGTTAGATTTTGGGTGTGGCAAGAAATCATTTGAAAATCTATGCCACATAAAATCTACACTGCACAAGGACTTGTAAAACTATGGCTTTGCAAAGCCTAGATTCATAAACGGATTTGTAAGTGAATTTACAAGCGGATTTGAGTGTAGATTTGCAAAGCCTAGAGATTCTAGATTGTTTGCAAAAAGCTAGAATCTTTGCATAAAAATCACGCAAAATGTGATGAATCCCCTAAATGAAAGAAGCACAGATGAAAGATACACTAAAGAGATGAGAAAAACACGCGCTAGTAGCCCACACTAACGCGCTTATAAAATACTTAGAAAATCCTAAAGAGATAGTTGCACTTTTGCTTTAGCGCGAAGTGAATCAACCTTTTTTTGCATTTCTTCGCTTACCTTTTGCTCGGTTATCATTTGCTTTATAGCCTCTTTGATTTTCTCAAAGTCATATTTATCCGCCTTGTCAATGACATAGATGATATGATAGCCAAAGTCTGTCTTTACAGGGGTTTTGGAGTAGTTGCCCGCACTCATAGCAAACGCCGCATCAGAAAATGGCTTTACCATTTGGTCTTTGCTAAAGTTACCCAAATCCCCGCCGTTTTGAGCTTGCTTGTTGCCCGGGTCGATAGTTTGCTTATTTGCTATTTCGATAAACTTTTGCTCTACCTTGTTCTTAGGAGTTTTGTTTAGCTCATCAATGACTTTTTTTGCTTCGGATTCTGTTTTTACGATGATATGTCGTGCGTGGACATTTGGCTTGGAGAACTGTGCGCTATTGCTATCAAAAAACGCCTTTGCTTCTTGGTCGCTTACCGTTACTTTGCTAGCGATATTTTGCACCTCTTTTTGTGCCCATATATTTACCAAAAGATTGTCTTTTATGCGCTTTGTGATTTTGTTGTAGGCTTGGGTAAATTCCGCACTTTTATCAAGGCTACTTTTTTGCGCTTCTTTGGCGATTAGGACATTATTTACCGCTTGATTTACAAGCTCTTGTTTTTGCTCTTTGGTAAGTTTGCTAAACTCAAATGAGGGATTTTGTGCTTTTATCTCATCAAAGTCCGCTTCTGTAATCTGCACCCCATCGACTGTGGCAAGCACTTTTGCTACTGCTAGATTTGCTAGGCTTAGCCCTAGTGCTACTGCTACACTTGCGACTTTTGTCGCTACTTTTGCGCTATTTGCGCTTGTTTGTTTTGCCATTTAGACACTCCTAAGTAGATTTTGTGTATAGATTTTGTGAAAACACAAATTATAAAAACACATCTGTGGATTTTATCGCTTTTTTGTAAATTTTCAAGTTTTTTGCGTGTGTGATATGTGCCCAATGTGTGTTTGGCTAGTGTGCTAGCAAAATGTGAAAAATCTATGTGCTATTTTTTTGGTGGATTTTCCTATTTGTAGTTTTTGCAGATTTTGGCTTAGCTTTACGCGATTTTTAGGAGTGAGGGCGAGCAGGGCTTGTGATAGTTGTGCTTGCAGTGGTAAATCTTGCAGCAAGGCAGATGATAGCGTGTTTTTTAGGGCTTTATTTTTTTTTGTGGTTTCTCCTATGGATTTTTGGGGAGGCTGGGATTTTTGGCTTTTTGGACTTTTGGGGGATTTTGTGGGATTTGAAGTTTTTAGATTGGCTTGATTTTGGGAACAAAGCAAAATCGCCGCTTTTTTCTTTGCAAACGCGCTAGATTGGGCGAGCTGATTTGTAGCCGTTGGGATAATCACAAGTGGCAGTTTGCTTTGGGCGATTTCATAGATGTTTTGCCCGCCAGCACTTATGGCTATGTCGCAGTTTTTCATTACCCTAGCAAAATCTTTTGGGGATAGATTTTGATAGATTTTATGCGTTATTTTTGTAGGATTTGTGGCACTTTTGGTATTGATAGATTTTGGCTCAAGGTGGTGGGGATAAAACTTACCAAGAACGATATGAGCGCAAACTTTAGAGCCAAAGATATGCTTTTTTTGAGTGCTGATTATTTGGCTTAGTGCGTCTATGGTTTTTTGGGTGTAGTTTTGTGTATCGCTCGCTCCAAATGTAAGCAAAATATGCTTTATGTGCTTTTTTTTGCCCACTCTAGCGAAGTCAAAATCCGCATTTGCTACAAAATATTTCACCCCATAAAAGACATTATTTTTTATAAAATCACTCAATAACTTCTCACTAGATTTTGCAAAATCAGCTCTAAAATCTAGCTCACAAGATAAGTTTGCTACAAAATCTTTTGTAAAATTTTTTATAAAATCGCGTAATAATTTTTCGCTCCCAAGAGCACCATTTAGCACAAATATGTGGAGTAAAGCATTGCTAAGTTTTGAGAGATTTTGTGGTGTATGTTTGCCCTGTCGCAGTGTCTGTGCCACAAAGTGCAAAAACCCAATCCCATCATCAAGGATTAAAATAGATTTGCAAAAATCTTTTTTGCCTAAATCACTAGATTCTAGCTCGCTTAAAAGGGCTTGATAATGCTTATTTTGCACTTCATAGCTATCAATGATGATGAAGCGATATTTTGCGATGATAGCGCGAAACTCGCTTATATCTTGCCAAGTCTTAGTCTTTTTGCTATGTTTGTCATTATGGGTATTGCTTTGCGTCTCGCTATTTAGAAAGGCAAAATCAATTTTGCTATGCTTTGTGCGGTGTTGTGTGTGGGATTGCAGAAGTTTTGCTAGCTTTTTTGTGCGGAGCAAGTGTCCGCCACCTGCGTTTTTTCCCCAGCTTGTAAGCACCACAGCATTTTTTGTAGTCATTTTTTAGGCTTTTTATTTTTGGTGCGTTGTGGAGCTTTGGCTAGAAATTTTCTTTTTGCTAGCTGCCAATCACTCATCGTGTCTATGTCTTGGGAGCGGGAGGGCTCTAGTGCGATAGCGCGTGAGTGGCTAGAAAATATCGGCTTTTGTGCCAAAAATGAGCTAGCCCTGCCCCAATAAAGCACGCCAGCATCGACATATACAGGTGGTAAGTCTTGGGAGCGCACATTTTGATAGCGGCTAAAAAGCATTTGTGGTGTGCCACAAAGCGTGCTAGAATCGGCAAAATCTACGCTAGAAGTTTTCGTGCTAGTTTTTGTGCTAGATTTTGGAGTGCATTTGTGCTGAATATTTTGTGTGGATTCTAGCGTGAAGCCACGCAATGGGTTTTTTGGCAGCTCATTTGCAAAAAACACATATTCACATTTGGAGCACAAAAACACCTCAAAACTCCGCAAAATATCGCTAGAATCGATAAGTGGCGCGGTAGGATATAGCACACATATAGGTGTATCATCTTTTATGCTTACGCCTAAAGAGCGCAAGCAATCTAGCGCGTGAGCTATCACGGGGAGTGTCGCAGTGGTGTCATCTGCTAGATTGCTAGGACGGAGGAAAGGCACAGCTGCGCCGTATTTTTGAGCGATTTTTGCGATTTGCTTATCATCGGTGCTAACCACTACGGTAGAAAAAAGTGGCATAGCAGAAAGAAGGGATTTTTGGTGTGAGGTTTGGTGTGTGGCACAATCTTTTTCTGAATCCGTCTTTGATTCTGTTTTGGATTCTTTCTTGGAATGCTTTTTGGATTTTGTTTTTGAGTCTACTTGTAAATCCACTTCAAAGTCTGCTATAAAATCCACTTGGGAATCCGCGCCAAAATCTATGCCAAAACCTGCGCTAGAGATTTTGGATTCTAGGGCGTTTTGTATGGAGTAGGCAATGATAGGCTTCCCACAAAATGACTTGATATTTTTGCGAGGGATTCGCTTGCTACCACCTCGCGCGGGGATAATGCAAATAGGCTTAAGACTATCCAAAATCTAATAACCTCTTAAATTTTTAGCTACTCTTTACTACTTTGTAAGTGCTTTTGCAAGCATTTTACTTCTTAAAACTGCCAAATACTTAAATTAAGCTAAAAAGGAAATTCATTTTCCACAGCTTTTGAGCCAGCTTTTTTGTGGTTTGTCTGCCCGATAGAGCCTACGCTTAAGTAAGAGATTTTGGAGTCAGAGATATACTTTGATGAGATAGTATTGTCCCTTTGTATGTCATAAGGACGGATTACCCCGCTTATAGTAACAAGTCGTTTTTCGCCATCAATTAGCACTTCGTTGTGTCCATAAACGAAGTAGTTTCCATTTTCTAGGACTTTTAGGATTCTAGCCGTGATAGAAAATTTCAGCGCGTCATTGCGACTTTGCGCACCGCTACCGTTAAATGTCGAATTATCAGTGGTTTTTTGCAAGGAATAGTTCGTTGTGTTGTTTAGCTCTTGGGTGTCTTTGGCGATGTCCTCATCTGTGCCGTTGTAGTTTAGGATTGGTGCGTTTGTCGCTCCATTGCTCGTAGAGGTGTAGTTTTTGGAGCTAGAGAGGGAGGCGGTGGAGTTTTCATCTATGTTTATGGTGATTAAGTCATTTGGTCGCATAGCGCGTCTATCGGCAAACAGCGGTCGCTCTCCTTGCCCAAAAAGACTACCTGCTTGGGTGGGTGCGGGCAAAAACTCTTTACTTGGCATTTCCTCGACATAATCAGGGGGATTGAAATCTATCTGCGGGTCAAACGCCACACACAAGCTTAGTAGCCCACACAATCCCAAAAGCCCCAAAAAAGCGGGGATAAAAGCGATAAATACTTGAGGTTTTGTAGATTTTGCTGTGTGGATTTGACTTGGCTTAGTGGATTTTGTGTGTGGCTTGGCACTTCCTTTGATTTGCACTCTCATTATGACACTCCTTCGTGTTTTTGGTATTTTTTAGGCTTTTCTTGCTTGGTGGTTTTGTTTGATTTTGCTTTTGATATTCTTGGGTTGTGGTGTTTTGGTTTTTGTAGCGTCTTGCTTAGCTTTTTGGCATACTCTTTGTTACTTGCCATTTATTCGCATTTGCCCTATCTACGACATTGGCTAAGGTTTAGCAAAACTTATTCCATTATCTTGCGCTTATCTTTGCTATTTGCACCTGACTATTTTGCACTTGCTGGGGTTTGGTGGTGCTTATTTGCGCTTAGGTTTGTTTAATTTGGCTTATTTTTGTATAATGCAGATTTTTAAAGTCATCTCTAAGTTTATGTAGATTTTATTACTTTACACGCGAGGTATAGAATGAATAATGCTAGCAAAATCTCTGTTTGCATCATTGTAAAAAATGCGCAAAAAACGCTAGCAGAATGCCTTGAATCTGTGCGGGATTTTGATGAGATTATTTTGCTGGATAATGGAAGCACGGATAGGACGCTACAAATCGCGCAAGAATTTAATGCGGCTTATAAAAATTTGCGTGTGAAACAAAGCGAATTCATCGGCTTTGGTGCGCTCAAAAACTTGTGCGTGAGCTATGCAAAAAATGAGTGGATTCTCTCGCTTGATAGCGACGAAGTGCTTGAATCTAGCGCGTTGCACGAGATAAACGCGCTACACTTAGAGCCAAATCATATCTACGCCCTGCCACGCAAAAATCTCTACAATGGCGAGTGGATAAAGGCGTGTGGATGGTATCCCGACTTTGTGTGGCGCATTTTTAATAAAAATTTCACGCGCTTTAATGATAATGCAGTGCACGAAAGCGTGATGATTCCAAAAGATGCACAAAAGATTCACCTAAAAGGCGCGATAAGGCATTATGCCTTTGCAAATATTGATAACATCATCGCCAAAATGAATCGCTACACAAGCCAATCAGCACAAGAAAAGCTAAAAAACGGTAAAAAAACGAGCTTTTTTGCAGCATTTGCGCGATTGCATTTTGTGTTTTTCAAAGATTACTTTTTGCGAAAAGGGTTTTTATACGGATATAAAGGCTTCATAGTAGCCTTGCTAAACGCGCTTGGTGCGTTTTTTCGTTATGCGAAGCTATATGAGCTAAGCAAGGATAAAAAAGAACCCAAAGTGATTGCATTTGATAGGAGGCTTGGTGTGGGGGATATTATCTCAAGTATTCCAGCTTTTTATCTCACAAAACAGCTTTATCCACAAGCGACATTTATCCTAATCACTAATAAAATCGGTGCAAGTCTATGTCGTAATTTTAATTTTATAGACAAATTCATCATTGAGGGGGTGGATTTTGAGATAAAAGACTTTGCCAAAGTTGTCGATGAAAATGAGGTTGAAGCCTTGCTTCTTGGGCACAGAAGTAGCGTAAACATAAAACTTGCCAAACAAAGCAAATGCCCTAAAATCATCACTTGGAGGCATTTGCACTCTATATTTTCCTCACGCTTTATACACCCAAAACATATCAAAAGAAGCCAAAGGCTTGAGATTTTGCGATGTTTGGATTTGGTAAGAATGATAGACACTCTAAAGTATGATAAAAATATAAACAAATTTGAACTAAAAAGTTTGCCTATACGAATCCAAACTGATAGGCAAAATAAGATTTTTGTAGATGAATTTTTGGGTGATGCTAAAAAATATGAAAAAATCATCGCTATAAGTCCTTTTGGTATATCTAGCGCAAAATATAACCTTGCAATAGATGATTGGATAAGTCTTACTAAAAATCTAGCCAAAAAATTTGATAAAGCCCTGTTTGTCTTTATGAACTTTCGTGGTAGTGGCTATGAGTTTGAGCCGTTTATAGAGGAAAATATCAAAGTATTTGTAAATAACGATGATTTACTAAATCTAGTAGAACTAACAAGTAGGGTAAATCTCTGCATAAGTCTATCCACAGGCAATATCCATATAGCTGATAATTTAGGGATTGATACTTTGGGATTTTTTGCTTATACAGATGAGTTTTTGTTCCCTTGTGGGAATTATGGTGGGAATTTTGAAGTGCTATATCTGCCAAAAGATTGGAAAAAAGACTATGAATTTTACAAAAATGCTTTTTATCAAAAAGCTCAAAAATGTGTAGAAAAAATACTTTTGGGACATAAAAACAAAAAGGAAAAATAAAATAAACCACAAAATTCCTTACATTTTAAGCACACACAGAGGTAAAGCAAAACAAAGCATAATTATGAGGCAATGCAAAACAATAAAAAGTGTCGCAATGCTTTAGGCAATACGGAGCAATAAAATAATCTTTATTTGCTTTTTTTGTTGCTCTAGTTGCTTTGCTTTAGCCCATATTGTGAAGCAAATTTGATTTGTGTCTGCTTTTGCTTCGTTTCAAATTCAAGCAAAGCAATTCAAAAACCACAAACAATCCACGACAAATCTCATAAATAATCTCGTCCTTAGGCATTGCATAAGATTCCATTTTTGCTATAATTTTGTGCGAATAAAACCACAAAATACCAAAACCGCCAAACTTGGTGCAAAAACCTTGATACAAACACTTGACACAAAAGCAAAATATGAATCCAAAAACACGAGTGAGATGACAGATGAAAGCCCTCTCAAGCATTTATTTTAAGATTTTCTTTCTTTTTTTGAGTGCGATAATCGTAGCAATAGCACTTGCTTATGAGATAGACAAAAGTTTTCACAATAGCGAAATCTCTCGCTCAAAAATAGAGATATTTTACCTTATCAACTCTATGACGCCAAATATCGTTATGGGGGATTTCGCCACTGCCAAAGTGCTAGCAGAGCAGTTTGGATTCTATGAGCTAAATAGCCTGCCAAATGGATATGCCACGCTATATCAAAGCACAAATGATATGGTGCACTCTATGATTTTTAGCACCAAAGAAATGCTGGGATTTGAGCTAGAATACGAGGAATTCCACACGATTGTTTCTCGCCCTATATCTTATGGCGTGGTTATGGGCAATGATTTTTTGTTTTTTTGCGTGGTTTTTGTGGGGATTTTGGTTTTGCTTGGGATAGTGGTTTTGCGCTTGCTACGCCCACTTCGCAAGCTAAAAAAATCGCTAAAATCATTTAATGCAGAAATATCTAGCAATGTGTTTGAAGCAAATGCGCAAAAAGATGAGATAAGTGCGCTTATTGCTATGCTTAATGAGATGAGTGAACAAATCGTGCGTATGCTAAAGTCGCGTGAGCTTATCCTAAAAAGTCTAGGACACGAGCTAAAAACGCCACTAACCAAAATGAGGCTATTTATCGAAGTGTCTCAAAAAGAATATCCCTATATGCAAAAGCTACTACCACACATAAGTGGGCTAAGAGGGCTTATAGATAATATATTGGAGCTAGAGCGACTAAATAGTGGCAAAATACAGCTACAATCAAGCAGATTTTTTGCTGAAACGCTTGTATTTGAAACGCTAAAAAACTTCAATGAGGAAGAAGAAAAAATACGCCTAGAGATGATAGAAAATTTCCCTATACAAGGCGATTTGGAGCTGCTTGCAAGGGCATTGCGCAATCTTATCGAAAACGCACTTAAATACAATGAATCCCCCTATATAAAAATCATCATCGGCGATGAGCTATGCGCTCAAAGCGCGACATTAGCCCAAAATCAAGAAACAAAAAACGACAAAACAACAAACAAGCTAGTGGGCTGGGGAAATATGAACTATACTCTTGCGCTAGAACTAGAGCCCCTGCAGGATTCTATCGCTTCTCCCACGCTAAAAAACGCCCTCAAAAGCACGCTAAATCTGCCAAAATGTATCTCTGTGGTAAGCAAATCCCCTCCGCTAACCCACCCACTGCATCACTACACCGAGCCATTTGTCCGAGATGATGTCCACAATGCCTTGCCCGGACACGGACTTGGGCTATCAATCGTTAGCGATATTTTGGCATTGCACGGATATTGTTTGCAATACAGCTACCACAATCAAAGGCATTATTTTTCTATGGTGATTGCTTAAGTAGTGTTTTGGATTTTTTGGCTTAGACTTGATTTTGGGCTTTATCGTGGTTTATCGCGCCTTTTTATGCTTTTGACTAGATTTTGGAAATCTTAGTTGGCATTTTCGCTATTTTGTCTACTCTGGCTACTTTTTACACTTTTGCTACTCTTAGACACTCTCAAAAAGGCTTTAGCGCATTAGAATCTATAAGGCTTTGGATTTGGCTTAGGGTTTTGTCAATGATTTTGGCGCAGTGCTTTTGTGTGAGGAGGGACTTTTCTTTGGGGATTATGGTGTAGAGTTTGTCTTGTGTAGCCCACCTAGTCGTGTCTTTGCGTGAGTATAGCCCTATGGTTTTTATCCCTAGATTTGAAGCTAGGTGAATAGTGCCTGTGCTTGGGCTTATAAGCAGACTTTGGAAGCCTAAAAGTGCGATTAGGTTTGATAGTGTGTTGTCGTTTTGGTAGATAAAGAGTTTGGATTTTTGTGCTTGTAGTTCGCGGTGGCTCTGCACTTGGGACATAAACTCATTATGCACACTAGGAAAAGTGATGAGAAGCACACAGACATTTGGCAGTGCTAAGACTTTAGATATAAGCTCCAAAAACGCTTCCAAAGGCAGAGTGTGCGTGGCAGCATTGCTAAATGGATTTATACAGATGATAAAGGGGTGTGGTAGGTTGTGGGTGATATGTGGAAGTTTTGTGCAAGTGGGATTTGTAGGTGTATTGATTTGCAATGTCTTGTTTTGCAAATCTTTTATGTAGTTTTCTACGCGCTCTCTCAAAAAAGATTGCGCGATTTTTGGATTTGGTGCTTTTAGTTTTATCTCATCTTTTATGATAGTATCTAGCTGCTCCATTTTGCGCTCAAAATCTATTATGCAGCGAGATTTTTGCTTATAGTGTTGCCCCCCCCCCGCTAGAGCACAAGGATTTGGGTGTGCTAAGTTAAACATTTGCCAACTAGCACTTGCTAAATCGCTATTTGCAAAATTGTTGTCTGCTAAATCGTTGCTTGCCAAATCTGCTAGATTCTGCGCTCTATCGATAGAATTAGCAACAAAGCTATCAAATGCTTTTTTATCTACAATCCTAACAAGTGCGCAAAGAGCATTATCTGCGCGTAGTTTGCGATATAGTAGGAAAAATGCAAGTGGCGGACATTTTGCTTTAGCGCAAAAAAGTGATGGGAATTTAAGCGGTGTGATGATAGGTGTGTCAAGTTTGGATAAAAGCCTGATATAGTGCGCTTTTGGGTTTGTGAGGATAAAATAATCGCATTTATGATAAGCAACTATGGGCAAAGACTCCTCGCACAAATGCGAAATATCCACCACCAAATCCGTGCTATCTAAAAAATCCACAAAGTTTAGGATTTGCTTAAAGAGGGCATTGCCAAAGATGATAAGCCTGCAATTATAAGCCCTTTTGGCAAGGTAGAGGGATTTTAGTAGCATTAGGTTATCTCCAAGTCCATAGTGGTGCAAAAAGCCTAGAGTCAGCTTAGAGGGCATAGTGGGCGACATAGTGGATTGTCGTTTTTCACTCATAAAAATCCTTAAAAAAGCAAAATCTTAAAAACGCGCAATTATAGCAAAAACACCTAAAATCTAGCCACCACAAAATCCGCGCAAAATGCCTACAAAAGCCACCAAAATCAAAAAAAATGTCGTGTATTATCTTTTTTTGAGTAGAATTTTAGCGCAATTTTTGCGATTGCATAATATGCGCAATTATTGCTAGCAAATAGTGCAACTATTTGCAAATCTAAATGGATTAAAGGAGAAAAAATGGCACTTTATGACAGAAACATAAACACAAACAACGCGACTTTGGAGGGAAATATCGCTTATGCTGATGAAAGCGCACTTGTAAATTTCGTAAAGACAACTTATAAATTCTTTGGTGCGAGTTTGCTTTTAGCGACTATCGGTGCGCTTGTAGGATTTCAAAATTTTGCATTTGTGCTAGAGTATCGCATCGGTATCTTTATCGCTGAAATCGTTGCGCTAATCGCGCTATTTTTCTTGCGTGCAAAACCTGCGGTAAATGTAGCACTGCTTTTTGCATTTACTTTCTTAAGCGGTGTAGCACTCGTACCCTTGCTAGGATATGTGATTTCTCGCTCTGGCTTGGGCGCAGTGTGGCAAGCACTTGGTATGACGACTATCGTTTTTGGTGTGATGAGTATTTTTGCACTAAAAACCAAAAAAGACTTGGCAAATATGGGCAAAATGCTTTTTATCTCGCTTATTGTCGTGCTTGTATGTTCGCTAGTAAATGTATTTTTCCTAAATAGCACACCATTTCAAGCACTAATCGCTGGGGCTTGCGTGATTTTGTTTAGCCTATATGTCGCGTATGACACCCAAAACATCGTGCGAGGGCTTTATGATAGTCCTGTGCTAGCAGCTGTAAATCTATATTTAGATTTCCTAAATATCTTTATCAGCCTTTTGCAGCTTATCGGCATACTCGGTGGCAATGATGACTAAAGAGGACTTAATTTAGGCTTTTTAGATTCTAGTTAGAATCTATTTTGTTGGCTAGGTTTATGGCATTTGTGCTTTAAGCCTAGCCTTTTTATTTGGGCAAAAATTTGGGGGATAAATATTTTTTCAAATGTTTATTGAGGTGGGGGAAAAGCAAAATCTATATTTTGTCGATTTTTTCTACCCCATTTGCCACAAGCAATGCAAAATCTTTTGCGATTCTTGCGTTTTTGCTACCCATTTTTGCAGCGAAATTTAATGCTTTTTGCCTAGCGATTTTGGAGGCTTCATCTAGCTGCTGTGCCCTTAAATCTAGCTTTTTTACTCCCTTTATATTTGCCAAATACTCCTCCACACACGCCAAATACTCACTTGTCCCAAAATCATAAAATCCAATCTGTAATCCAAACCTATCACTAAAGCTAAGCTCCTCTTGGACTATGCTATGCTCTGGACTATGGTCTGCGCCCGCATTTTCTATGAGTTTGCGGATA
Source organism: Helicobacter sp. MIT 01-3238 (assembly GCF_003364135.1). Lineage (NCBI taxonomy): Bacteria > Pseudomonadati > Campylobacterota > Epsilonproteobacteria > Campylobacterales > Helicobacteraceae > Helicobacter > Helicobacter sp. MIT 01-3238. The sequence continues at coordinate 41,298 of NZ_NXLN01000012.1, read as the reverse complement.
TTTGAAGTGGCATAAAGCAGGATATTTTTTGCCCTCCTTTCTAGCGAGCCCTCAAGCACGCTTTTGATACTTTTATACTCGCTTTGCCCTATGCGGAAGCTCAAATCATCGCAAAAAATAATAAACTTATATGGCTTAGTGCGCAGGCTATCAAAAAGCAGTGGTAAGAGCAAAATGTCCTTGCTATCAAGCTCTATGACACGCAATGTGGTAGATTGGCTTAGAGTGCTGTGGCTTATTTTTGTGGCTTTTGTGTTATCAAGGCTTTGAGGTGTTTTAGCCTCCCAAATCCCCAAAAACTCACCTAGCACACGCTTCACACAAGAGCTTTTCCCACAGCCCCTAGCACCCCACGCAAGCACATTTAGCGCGTCTTTGCCTGATAAAAAGCTAGCTGTGTTTGCCCTCAAAATCCCTAGCTGCTCATCTAGCCCAAGCAGATTTTCTACCCTATCAAAATCCACAATCCTATGTAGGTAGCAAACACCCTCAAACCTCCGCAAAGCAAATGCTTTTGCCTCCTCAAAATCCACTTCCTCAAAACTATTTAGAGAGAAAAACTCCATAAAGCACCTCCGCTTCCAAATTACCCACAATTTTTCTTAGATTTTAGGGCTTTTTATTGGGCAGGCTTCAAATCCTCTCACAAACTCTAACAAATCCTGCCAAAATTTATCAAAATCCTGCCCCACAAAAACAAAATTTGCAAAACAACTTGCAAAAACCATAGCTTACAAAATATTACAAAATCTAGCTTGCAAAACGCAAAATCTAGCCTTTGCAAAATCCCTACTGCGAAAAATCCACCAAAATCATACCCAAAAAAATCTCTTTTGGAATGTTTTGCTTTGGAGTGCTGCCCAAACTAGAATCTAGCGCAAAATCCCCATACCCTAGCAAACTCTCTAAGATATATCCGCTGATTTTACGCCCACCGAAATCATACTCCACCTTAGCCCAGATTCCACCTATTTGGCTTGCCATTTGCCCTGATTGTAGTGCTTTTTGCGTGCTTAGCACATAGAGTTTGCGTCCTCTTGGTGCTTTTGCGCGTGAGGGAGATAGCTCGCTTGGCTCGCTTCGCACAAACGCGCTTGAAGCGATGACTTGGGCGGGCTTGCGTCCATCACTTGTTGTGGATTTTGTAGAATCTACTTTAGATTCCACTCTTTTAGATTCTGTGGATTTTGTGGATTCTACCGCGCTTGTTGCACCGTTTAAAAAATCTTTTTTAGCCTGCATTATTTCCAAACTAGAATCCACTGAAAAATCCCCATACCCTAGCAAACTCTCTAAGATATATCCGCTGATTTTACGCCCACCGAAATCATACTCCACCTTAGCCCAGATTCCACCTATTTGGCTTGCCATTTGCCCTGATTGCAGTGCTTTTTGCGTGCTTAGCACATAGAGTTTGCGCCCTCTTGGTGCTTTTGCGCGTGAGGGAGATAGCTCGCTTGGCTCGCTTCGCACAAACGCGCTTGAAGCGATGACTTGGGCAGGTTTTTTATTTGCTATGTTTTTTGTCTCGGGGGTTTTTGTAGTAGATATATCAGATTCTAGCGAGGCATAGCGTATCTTTTGCCATAGCGTATCCCAAAGCATATCAGGATAAGTAAAATCCGCTGTGGCGTTATTTGATTGTGTGTAGAATTCTACTCGGTAGAGATTGCCTGCTTTATCAATACTTGCTAGGGGATTTAGATTTTCTTTTTTTATGATGATTGTGGAGGATTTTGGGGTGGCTTTTTGCCCTACCACCTTTACTTGATAGCCTTTTTCGCTCCATTGCGTCCTATCAATCTCTAGTGATTCCCTCACTTTGATTACTTCGCCAAAGGATAGATTTTGCTTTTTGCTATCGACATTTGCCATTATTTGTATGCCTTTTGGCTTGGCAAACTCCACATACTTTGGCACTATTTTTGTCATAGCGTTGTTGCCGTATTTGAGGGTAAAGGAGTTGCCCTTTGGCAAAAGTCCTAAAATCTTAGCGCGAGAATCTAGCACTATTGCTTCAAATCTTTTGCCCGCAGGCAGTGGCAATCCCCTAATCTCATCTCGCAAATCAAAAAGCGGAAAAGGTGGCATACCCTCTATGCCAACGCGCAGATTTCTATCATATATGACTTTTCCCACCCCCTCCACACTTAGCTCAAAATCCCGCTCAAATCCTATACCCACCCGCTCAAGCAATGCCTCAATGGCAAGCAGATGATAATACACGCGTTCTTTGACATTTAGCGTCTTGCTAGCCTCGTTTGCAAAAGCGGCTTTGCCACCCTTTATCGCATAAAAGGTAAGGGCTTTTTGCATTTCTTTGTCTTCTTTTTGGGTTTTGGTATTGCGCACGCGGTATTCGTGTAGTGGCTTTAGGATTTTGGTATTTATACGCTTAGTGATATGTGTGGCTATCTCATTTAGCTCGCCAAATCTCACGCCCTCTAGCTTGTCTTGGTCGATTATGGTGCAGTTTCCCCATCGCTTCGGGCTTAGTAGCTCGCTTTGGTGTGTGTGGCGAAAAAACCCGCTACCATCGTGCAAATGTAAAATCACATCGACACTAGAATCATCAATGATAGATTTTACGCGATTTATGAGTGGGGCTTCGGGGTCTTTTGGAGAGAGTGTGGCAAATTTGCGATTCATATCATCATAAAGCCCTCGATGATTTAGAAGCATAGAGTGAGGGTTTATCACGGGGATAACCCACACGCCACCTTTTGTGATTTTGTAGTGATTTAGAAATACATTTGTGGCGTTAAACCCCCCGGGCTCATCTCCTTGAATCCCTCCTATGAGGAGCAATGTAGGTGCTTTGGCAAAATCGTCTTCCCCGCCTCTTTGCCCTTGCATTTTGATGAGGCTAAAATCTATGGGGTTTATCAGCTGTGTGCTACTAGGTGGGCTAGCAAAAGCTGTTGCGCAAAGCAAAATCAAAAAAACAAATAACCTCATCACTAATCCTTAAATAAAATCTAAAAAACATATATGGTAGTATATAAAAGCGTGAATTATATCGTAAGCTAAATAATAAAATCTCAAAGCCAAAACAAAAATATCGCCCACCAAAATGATACAAAAGACGCACATAAAAATCGCCAAGTAAAATCTGCCCAAAAAACCAAAATAAGCCACCAAAAAGGAACGACAAATGCTTCTAGCAAAACAAAGTCGCGCAAATATCACGGCACAAATATAGTGGCATAAAAGCGCGTAAAACTGCGTTTACTGCATTAAGGAGAAGCGATGCAAGAGGACAAAACCCCAAAAAACACAAGTCTTGGCACAAATCTTGGTAATAGTGGAAACAATATCATAGAAACTTTCAAAAAGCACATAAAAGAGCAAGGCATAGAGCCTGATATACTAGCTCAAAACGCCCTAAGCAACATACAAGCGATAAAATCAAATGCTAAACTGCCATTTCTAGCCGAGCGCAAAATCCGCAACTTCGGCGAAGACATAAAAAGCGCAAACGAACTCACAGGCGCACTCCAAACCTTACAAATCGCGTTTAAAAAGCTACTTTTCTTTGCAGATGAAATCTCGCAAGATAGCTCAAATCAAGCAAGAGGACAAGTCTATAAGCAGATAAAAGATAAAATCTCATCTACCACATTTATGGGAGATGTGCTATTTGACACGGTCTTAAGTGCAAAAATCGGTGGAAAAGAGATTTTGCTAGAGAATCCATCACCTATGCCACTGCTAGAATCTAGCAAAGCAAGTAGTGAGGGCGAGTGTGTGGATTTTGAAAATTTCAAAGACTATGTAAGTGAGAAACTGCTAGAAATCAATGAAACACTATCGCTCTTAAGCGAGGCAATATCACAAGCACAAATTTTTGATAAAGCCCAAGAATTTGATAGCTTTGATTCTAGCGCGTTTGAGAGATTTGACAAAAATATGTTTAAGAATTTAAAATAACCAAAGTTTGATACCCAAGTTTGCAAAATCTAGCTATGAGCGTTGCTTAAGGTGGTTGTAGATTTTGCAAATGTTTTTGTGTGGTGGTTTTTGTGGTTTTTGCTTTGTGCTTTTGTCGCGCAAGTGTGCTTAAAAATGTATTTGAAGCACACTTGCAATTAGGACTGTGGTGTGAGCTATTTGCTTAATTTTACTTACTTGCTACTTCTAACTTGCTTACGAATTTTTATGAACTTTCTCTAAGTGATTTTTACTGAACTATTTTGCTTGCAAAAAGGTTTGCTTAATTTTATTTCAAAAAAAAAGCGGTTTTTAAGTTTTTTTGCTTTATGATTTTGCATTTATTTTGCATATAATTCTTACTTTTCTTAAAAGCATAGAATAATTAAGAAAAACATAGTAAAAATGCAAAAAATGTGCAAAAATTGCTCATAAGTGTGCGTAAATATATGTGTGTGGAATGTGTAGAATGTGTAGAAAAAGGTTTTTTATGAAAAAAGTCCAAAAAGTGCTTTTGCTTGCAAGTGTAATGAGTGCATTTACAAATCAAGTGATATTTGCTAGTGAAGTTGCTAGCAGCGAGATTGCTAGCAGTGGGATTACTAGAGAGATTGTGCCCACTGATAACGAGAGAGAGAGAGAGAGAGAGAGAGAGAGTAACTCCCGCACAATCCCTACGAAGTCTTGGCAAGTGGATTCTAGCGATTCTATCAAATCAAAAAAGAGTGATTCTGCAATATATGATTCTAAAGCACAAGATTTTAGTGCGAAAAATGCAACATCACAAGATTTACGGGCAAAAGACTTAGGCAAAGTAGTTGCCAAAGGCTACAAGGACAATGGTGCTCAATCTAGAGAGCGATACCAAAGCAGTGCAGGGGAAATCTCACGCCGTGTGCTAGAATCTAGCCCAAGTGGCAATGGCGATATAGGCTCGATTCTAAGGATTTTGCCAAATGTTCAATATGACATTACCCAGCTACGAAGCACTACGCCCGGGGAAATCGACCCTGCCAAAATCTCTATAAGCGGAGGATTGCACTATCAAAATAGCTTCCAACTTGATGGAATGAATATGAATAATGACATAAATCCTATGGGAAGCACGGGGTATTATGGAGGGGCAAAGGGACATACACAGGGGCTAAATATCGACACTTCCTTGCTAGAATCTATCATCGTGCAAGATTCTAATATCAGTGCGAGCTATGGCGGGTTTAGCGGTGGGGTGGTAGAAGCAAACACTCGCAAGCCTAGCAAAAAATTTGGCGCAAGTATCAGCTATCAATTCACACAAGGTGATGCAAACCCTGCCAATGTATCGCTAACTACCTATCATCTAAACGAACAAACAGGGCTTCTCAACTTCATAAACTCTAGCTCTCAATCAAATCAGCCAATATTTACCAAGCACCTTATCCGCGCTAGCTTAGAATCCAAAATCAATGATAGATTTGGAATCCTTGCTAGCTTTTCAAGCACGCTTAGCTTCATACCACTTTGGTATAACTCGCTTTCTTACTTGCAAGCAGGAAACATACAGCCAAAAAAGCAAAATCAAAACCGACAATCTTATAATTATTTTTTCAAAAGCTATTATGATTTTACTCCAAATGTCCGCACGGAATTTACCTACTCTTATGCCCCACAAAACAATACTTATTTTATTTCAGGCACAAAAGATAATTTCTACACTTCTGTTTTGGGCGGACACCAAGTGGGCTTAAAGACAATGTGGGATAACACTTTGGGCACACTTACTCACACTCTAAGCTACTCGTATTTGGAGAATAGCACACAAACAAAGGGCTACACAAATCATCAATTTTGGTATATGAGTGAAGCAAAAAATTGGGATTATACTTGGGGAAGTGTAAGGCAAGGTGGACACGCCCCTTATGATTCTACACAGCATACGATAAGCAACAAAATCTTGCAAGATTTTACACCTTTTGAAATGCTAAAAACCACACATAGATTTTCTGTGGGCGCAGAAATCGCTTATCAATATGTCCAAAATCAAAATCCTAGATTGTATTATGCTAGCTCACACACTCCACGCCCTATGAATCAGCAAATGCAAGCTAGCTGTTTGGCAACTGATTTGGAGTGGTGCGACCCTACAAAAACAACCTATGTCTATACTTCTGCTGCTAGAAAATATGCTGAACCTGACACTTCAAAGGGCGAAACGCAGTATGATTCTTATCGTGTGAGTTCGCTAAATGATTTTGGCATAAGCGATGGTAGCACGAAAGTAAATGGATATGATACACAGATTTGGCAATATGGGCAGTGGGTAACAGGCTCTAGGGCATTACTAAAGGGTGGAGTAAGCCTAGATAATGTGCTAGGAGCGGTGTTTGCAGAAGATGACATTGGGATAGGGCTGGGGAAGCTTGGGCGATTAAGTGCAAGGCTAGGTGTGCGACTTGATGCGGACAGCTATATGGGTAAAGCCACCTTTGCGCCTAGATTTAGTGCTACTTATCAAGCCCCGCATAATGCCCTACAAAAGTATCATCACTTTGCTTCCCAAATCACTTTTGGTGCGAATCGCTACTATGGGCGAAATATCTTTGCTTATGCGCTAGCCGATGGAATGAATACATTGCTAAAATATATCACTCGAAGCGGACCTAACAAAAGCTTTGATGATATTTTGGCTCACCACCTTGCCACAGGTGAAGTTTGCAACCCAAATGAAGCAGATTATAGCTATGACTGCGTGTATCAAGTGGGACAAAACACCACCAAATTTAGCCAACTAAAAGTGCCTTATAGCGATGAGCTAATGATAGGAATGGCACAAAAAATATATGATTTCACACTTGGGGTAAAATACATTTATCGAATCGGCAAAGATGAAGTTCGTAGAAGCACTAGAGCACTAAGCGGTTTGCCTCTAGATTCTGCTTATCAAAGCAACTACTACATTTACACCAATGAGGGAAAAAGCAAGACAAATGTCTTAACGATTTCTTTTCAAAATGATAAGCCTATAATTCTAGGTGGAATCCAAAATTTTGTGCTTTTTGCTTATGACTACACAAATGTCGTGCGAAACTACACGGACTATACCGACACACTTAGCAATCTAGAGCTAGCAAATCAATGGATAAGCTGGGGTGGCAAAATAATCCGCTATGGCGATAAACCTGCTGAAAACTTTGTCCGTCCATATACGATACGACTAAATACAACAAGTGCTTTTGTGATTGGTAGATTTAAGTGGCTGTGGAATAACTTTTTACGCTATCGCTCTAGCTACAATGCTATGGCTGCTATCCCTGCAAGCTATGGTGGCAATACCCGCCGTGCACAGCCTGATAAAGTAAATGGCGTGTATGTGGATACTTTTCGTCCATTTCTGGTAAAAGGTGCGTTTAGCTGGGATATGCGACTAGGGTTTGAAGTGGATATATGGCGTGGCAAACGCATAAACAACACTTTGCAAGTCAATATAGATATTTATAATGTCCTAAATAACAAAAATATGGCAATCGCTTCTGCTAGTGGTGTGGTAGGAAGTGTTGCAGCTAGTGCTGTGCCTGTGTATGAAGTAGGCAGGCAGTTTTGGCTAGAAGTGGGGTATAAGTTTTAGCTTAGTGTGGGTAGATTTTATGTGGGTAGATTTTGTTGCTTGCAAGTGCGTATCAGTGCGTATCTTGGATTTAGATATTTGGATTTTAGGCATTTGGTATGAAATTTTCCAAATATGATTTTAATGCTTTGCCTACTTCTATCCACTCGCCGTTTTTGCCTTGAGCTAGCACTTCCCCACCACATAGCCCGCTAAATCTCCCTCCTATCCCGCGCTCTTGCAAGCTAATATTTTTGCCTATCTCTTCCCACCGCCAATCATACCGCTTGTGTGCCACCACCACGCAGGGAATCCCTAGCGCAATGGCAAGATGAGCAGGTGCAGAATCAATGCTTATGACAATATCAAGCCCACTCATCACTTTTGCAGTATCTAAAAAGTTTGCCAAATCATAGAATCTAATGCTAGTTTCTGCAAAATTTTCTATGCCATTTTTTGTGGGGCTTTCTGTGGTGTTTTTTGCGTCATTATTTGCGCTACTAATGTTTTTGGGGGCTTTTTGTGAAGTGTTGTGTGCGTTTTTTTCTTTGCTGATTTCTTGGGCGAATTTTTGCAAGAGTGATTCTGGCTGGAGGCAGTGTAGCTCCAAATCTATGCCCCTTTTGCCAAAGGATTTTCTAACCTCAAAAAGAATATCTAGTATAAAATCTAGCGGTATGGATTTGTCTTTGGCATTTGAAGAGCCTGAAGTAGAGGCAAAGAAAAAGCCCACTTTGAAAGTGCTAGCAGAATTGTTAATAGCTTTGTAGATAGTTTTATTGACTGCTTTATGGGCTACTTTGCAGGCATTGATTTGTGCATCTTGTGTGCTTTTAGCAAAAGATGATTCTATGTTTTTTTGGCTTTGCTTGTCTAAACTATTTTGATTTTGCTTGGTTTGATTTTTGCGTGGGATTATTCCTGCTAGGTAGTTTTGGTTTGTGCTAAAATCACTCAAAGACTCCACTCCTAAAATATATGCCAAGCTCATCGCACTCACGCAATAATCAAACTCTCTAAACTCACTCTCCACCACCTTATAACGCAAGGCAAAAAGGCTTTTTAGCTCATCTCTCACATACACATACACCGCTTCGCATTGGCATTTACTCTTTAGCGTGTCGATAAATCGCCCAAACATTATCATATCGCCAAGCCCCTGCTCCCCAAAAATCAGCACCTTTGTGCCTTTTAGTCTTTTTTGGAGTTCTTGTGGAGTGCCACTTAGGCTATGCAGGTAGTTTGGGAGGGCAAAAAGCTCTGAATTAAACGCATCGGCTTTATCTAGTGCCAATCGCTCCTCATATAGCTTAAATCCAAGCGAGAAGTTTTGCAGGCTTAGGGCTAGATGTGCGTAGTTTATCGCGCAAAGTGCGTTTGAATCCAAGCAATACGCACAGCCATATAAATAAAATGAAAGCATATTAAATCCAGCGTATCGTGCGGTGTTTGCGTAGTTGAAATAAAATTGTGAAATGTGCTGCTCGGGCTTGCTAGATTTGGTGTGTAGGTGGCTTTTGTATGAGGCGATTTTGCTTATGGTGTCATCTAGTGAGGGGGTTTTGTGGGTTTTTGGCATATTTGGCAAAATATTGCTTCTAAAGTAAGAATCTAGTGCGTCTTTGTCAAACTCCTCACCATCAATGCTAAGTGGCAAAAATCCGCATTCTTTGGCAAACCCAGACTCTAGCGCGGCATAGATAGCACACGCCTTTTTGCCCTCATCAATTTGGTTGTATAAAAAGGCTAGATTTAGTTTGGCATTTAGCGTGCCACATTGCTCATATAGTGCGATTGCTTGGGAGTATTGCTTATCTTTGGCGTGCAAGTTTGCTAGGTTGTATATGGCGTCTTTATCAAGTGGATTTAGCTCTATGGCGGTTTTGTATGCAATCTTTGCTTGACTAAGCAGTAGCCTTGCTTGAGGGTGTGGCGGTGTGGGTGGCTCATAAGGATTTATGAAGTATTGGGGGTTGGTAAGGGAATCTAGCTCTAGTGATTTTTGCAGGGGAGAGTCTAAAGACTGCGCTTGAGATTGCGTTTGTGTGGATAGAGAATCTTGCGTGCTAGATTTTGGGCTACTTTCTGTGCTACTTGGTGCAGGGCTTTGCTTGAAATCTTGGTTTTGGGCTTGTGTGTTATTTATTTGTTGTTCTTGTGATTTTTGTGGTGGTAGTTGCGCACTTTTGCGGTTTTGGGAGGTGGTAAGATTTGCTAGATTTGTCATTTTTGGCGAGTTGTTTTCTTTGGCTATATTTTTGGCATTTAGTAGCTCGGCTTGGGTGGTTAGCGCACGAGCGAGGTTATAATACACATCGCCATTTTTGCAAGGCACAAAGGCATTTAGGATTTCAATAGCACTAAGTGCATTGCCATTTTGTCGCAAAATCTCGGCTAGATTGAAAGCGATTTGTTCGTTATTGGGAGAGAGAGTTAGGGCGATTTGGAGGGATTCTATGGCGCGGGGGATATTTGCTAGATAGTATAGGCTCATACCGCAGATAAACCACACCTGCGGTGCGCTAGGATTTTCTTGCAAAAACGCCGTGCAAAGCGCAATGCAACGATTGAAATCTTTTGCTTCAAAAGTAGCGATAATCTCACTTGGAAGTGCATCTGTCGTGTTTGGAGTCTGTGTGGTGTTTTGCTTATTTTGCGTAGGGGCTTGTGTGAGGGATTGTAGTGGATTTTGGGCTAGATTTTTGTGGCTAGTCTTTGGAATCATAGAGCGTGTCTTAGTAGATTTTGTGTGTTTGGAGGGGGTTTTGTTTTGGCTAGATTTTTTTCTCATCACATAGCCTAAGCGCAGGGATTAGCCCAAACTTAAAAGCCTAAGATTGGTGCGTGCAAACCCCGCTTTTGTTTTATTTCTGTGTCTTGCGATATTCTAAAATCATCGCATACACTTCGTCTTTTAGGCGAAGTTTTTGTTTTTTTAGCACATCTATTTCAGTTGGCGAGAGTGGCTCTAAGCCGTTTTCGGCGTTTTGGATTTTTTGGTCTAAGTCATTGTGCTCATCAAAAATCTTTTCAAAATGCGCATCAGAGACTTTTAGCTTGCTGATTTCATCGCGGTATTCGTGGAACATTTGGGACTCCTTAGGGCTTTTTAGTATTTCTGCTTAAAGATACAAAATCGCTTAAGCACTAAGGGGGTATTCTACAAAAATTTTGCTAAGTTTGTCCTTAGTTTGTGGCTATCTCTTAGCAAATCTAGCAAATCCTAAGTAAAATCACAAAATGCTAGCAAAATCTTAGCCCTATCTCATCACTCATATCTTAGGGCTTTTATCGGGTCTTGCATAGAGGCTTTTTTGGCAGGTAGGTAGCCAAAGGCGATTCCCACAGCGGCAGATACACCAAACGCACCCAACGCCACAAGAGAATCAAACACAAAAGGAATATTTAGATAAAAACTCATAAAAAGTGCCACAAAAAATCCAAGCACAATCCCTATAATCCCACCCATCATCGAAATCACTACTGATTCGACTAGAAACTGCATAAGCACTTCGCTCTCTAGCGCACCGATAGCAAGCCTAGTGCCGATTTCGCGTGTGCGCTCTGTAACGGATACTAGCATAATATTCATAATCCCTATGCCACCTACAAGTAGGCTTACACCCGCTATACAGCTTAGAAAAAGTGTCATAGTCTTTGTGGTTTCTTCTTGTGTGCGTGCCATTTCTTTGGTATCCCAGATTTCAAACATCTCTCTTTGTCCCTCTTGTGGGGGGCGGATTTGGAGCATTATCTCACGCAGTCTTTGCGTGGCTTGAGTGCTGTCTATACCCTCTTTTAGCGAGATAGTGATGCTTTGGACAAAAAATAAACTACTTGAGCCAAAGACAAAGCTAGAGAATGCTTTTAGCGGCATTATGATGACATTATCTTGGTCATTTCCCATTCCGCCCTGCCCTTTTGATTCTAGGATTCCTATGATTTCGCACACGCTATCTTTTACGCGTATGCGCTTACCCAAAGGATTTTCCCCGCTAAATAGCTCTTTTATCGCGCTTGTGCCCATTAGGCATATTCGCGCTCCTTGTGTGTATTCTCTCTCATCTATGCCTCTTCCGCTTGAGATTTTCCATTGTGTCGCAGAAAAATACTCACTATCTACGCCTATGACTTGGATTTGGGCATTTCTCCCTCCATAGCGCACCAAAGATTCTTTCCAAACACTTGGAGCGACTGCACGCGCTTGGGTAAATTGCTTTTTTACCCTGCCTACTTCTTCAAGGCTAAAGTTTCGCTTCATAGCCACGCCACCACTCATAAACCCCCTCGCAGGTCGCACCATTATGATATTGCTCCCTAGACTTTGGATTTGCTTTTGGATATTTTCTTTGACTCCATTGCCGATAGCTATCATCACTATGACACTGCCAACACCGATGATGACACCAAGCATCGTAAGAAATGCACGCAAAAGATTGCGGCGGATTTGTTTAAAAGCTAGCAAAAAAGCATTTAGTATCATAATTTTGCCTTGTGTATTATGTATGTGTTATTTTTGGGTAGCGATTCGGGCTAAAATCTGTGCTAAAATCTGTAGTGGTAGATTTTTGGATTTTCTCAATGCGCTCAATACAATCAATGCCTTGCCTATCATCTCTTGCCTATTTTGGCGTGATATTATGTGCTTTGTTGCTATATTCTTGCTTGTCATCTAGCGATTTCTTTGTCATCTAGGATTTTGCCATCTAGGAAGTGAATCTCACGCGTGGCATAAGAAGCCATTTCACTTTCGTGCGTAACCATAAGGATAGTTATCCCAAAGTCTTTGTTTAACTCGCACAAAAGCTGCATTATCTCCACACTTCGCTTTGAATCAAGGTTTCCTGTGGGCTCATCTGCGATGAGAAATGAGGGCGAGCTAGCGATAGCTCGTGCGATAGCTACGCGCTGCTGCTGCCCTCCGCTTAGCTCATTGCTAGAGTGGTGTGCCCACGAGCTAAGCCCGACTTTTTGGAGTGCGTCCATAGCGATTCTCTCTCGCTCTGCTTTATCTACACCTCGATATAGCAAGGGAAGCTCGACATTTTCTAGCGCGGAAGTTCGCGATAGGAGATTGAACCCTTGAAAGATAAATCCTATATAAAATCTACGCAAATAAGCCCTTTGCGTGCGGTTTAGCGCACTTACTTCTACGCCGTTAAAAAAATATTTGCCACTTGTTGGGGAATCTAAACAGCCCAAAATATTTGCCATAGTGGATTTGCCAGAGCCAGATGGCCCCATCATCGCTACAAAATCTCCCTTTTTTATTTCCAAATCCACTCCGCGCAGTGCTTGATAGCCTGCATCATAGGTTTTGTGAATGTCTTGCAAAGAGATGAAACTCATTTTTTGCCTTATGGTTTTGTTTATTAAGATTTTATTATTTTTTGGACTTGGCTTGAGAGGAGAGAATCACTTGAGTATCCTTTGGCAAAATCGGGCTTATGATATGGACATTTGTGCCGTCATTTATGCCTACTTCGACTTCTAGTGGCTGTGGCTTGCCATCTTTTAGGATATAGATTGTTTTGCCCATTTTTTTGGACTTTGTGATATTGCTTCGTGGTGGGCGAGGCATATTTCCACCAAAAGAAAATGCTTTTTTTGCTTGCTCTTTCTCACGCGGTGGCTCAAAGTATAGTGCGCCCACAGGAATACTTTGGGCGTCTTTTTGGGTTTCTACGCGAATATTTGCGCTAGCACTCATACCCGGTCGCAGTAGCAAAGATTTGTTATCCACCAAGATTTTTGTCTCATAGCTTACGATATTATTGGTGCTATCCTCTACCGAAGCGTAGCTCACTCTATCGACAAGTGCGCTAAACTCTACATCTGGATACGCATCGACAAAAAATCTAACTTCTTGTCCTTTTTTGACTTTGCCTATGTCAGATTCTGCGACATTTACCACAAGGCTCATCATCTCTATGCTTTTTGCCAGCTTAAAAAGCGTAGGTGCTTGGAAATTTGCCGCCACAGTCTGCCCCGCATCGACACTTCGCTCTAGCACGATTCCATTTATGGGGCTAATGATAATCGCATTTCGCAAGTCAATTTCAGAGCTTCTCACATCAGATTCTATATTTGCTATATTTGAAGCATTGACGCGCAAAGTGCTTTTGGCTGTTTCATATTCGATTTGAGCGGTTTTTAGCTCTAGTTGCGAGGGGGATTTGCCTCCTGTGCGCTCATATAGCTCTTTTAGGCGATTGTAGTTCCACTCATTTTTTGCTAGTGTGTTTTTGGATAGCTCGTATTGTGAGCGGGCAGAAGCTAGGTTTGCCTTGTATTTGGCTAGAGTTTGATTTAGCTTTTCGGGGTCGATTTTTGCTAGCACTTGCCCTTGTGTAACCTCATCGTTTATGTCGACATACACAGCTTCTATGCGCCCAGAGATTTGAGAGCCTACCTCGACTGTGTCGGTAGGAGAGAGAGTGCCTGTGGCGGATACGACTTGGGTTATGGTGAGATTGGTAGGGGGTGCGGTGGGGTAGGAATATGACTGCTTGGGCGAGAAAAACAGCACAAAAACAAGCAAAGCAACTAGCACTCCTACAAGCAGTGCAAGGGAGGTAAAAAATTTGGGGGATTTTTTGGGTGGATTTAGTCTTGCGTAAATCTCTTGAGCACTCAAGGCATTACTCCTTAATGTGGATTTTGGTTATGGATTTAATTTTGGGCAAATAAAACTTACTTGCAATGATTTTTGGGGAAATAAATTTTGGCATTGCTTTGTCATTGCCTTTGTATTGTAGGATTTTTGTGTGAAATAAAGATAAAATCCTAGCGACATAAAAACTAGCACAAATACTACCATAACTACACTAGCAAAAACCTAGCCAAATACACAATCTAGTGCGACATTTTCGACATATCAATAAAGATTTTATGCTAGAATTTCACACAATTTTATTCACACAACTCTACTTGGTAAGGAAAAAATATGCTTCGGTTTGCGCCCTCCCCCACAGGCGATATGCACATCGGCAATCTTAGGGCTGCGATTTTTAACTATATCTTGGCAAAACAGCGCAATGAGCGGTTTTTGCTTCGCATTGAGGACACGGATTTTGCAAGAAATATAGAGGGCAAAGACAAAGAAATCTGCTCCTTGCTAACACTTTTTGGACTGCAATGGGATAGCCTCGTGTATCAGAGCGAAAATTTCCCTCGTCATCAGCAGTTTGCAGACTTGCTACTAAAGCAAGGCAAGGCTTTTTATTGCTATTGCTCAAAAGAGTTTTTAGAAAACAAAAAGCAAGAAGCTATCGATTCTAAGAGGGCATTTCGCTATGATGATGCGTGGGCAGAGTGTGAAAAAAGCGATGGCAAAACTCCTGTGGTGCGACTTCGCGGGGCGCAAAAGCCTATCACTTACATAGACAACATAAAAGGGAAGCTAGAGTTTTTGCCAAATGAGCTAGATAGCTTTGTGATATTGCGCGAAGATGGCGTGCCAACTTATAATTTCGCGTGTGCGTGCGATGATATGCTCTATGACATTAGCTATGTGGTGCGCGGGGAAGACCACACAAGCAACACCCCAAAGCAGATTCTTATCCACAAAGCACTGGGCTATGACAAAGACATAGCTTTTGCGCATCTGCCTATTATCCTAAATGATAGTGGCAAAAAGATGAGCAAAAGGGACTCTGCTTCAAGTGTGGCGTGGCTGCTTGATGAGGGGTTTTTGCCAAGTGCGATTAGCAACTACCTAATCGCTATGGGCAATCACACGCCTTGTGAGATATTTACGCTAGAGGAGGCAATAGAGTGGTTTGACATAGCAAAAGTAGCAAAATCCCCCGTGCGCTTTGACATAGCAAAGCTTAGATTTATCAATCACGCGCATTTATCGCGCTTAAGCGAGGATAAAATCGCGCTTTTGCTAGAATCTAGCAAGCAATATGCTAGCCAAATAGGTGCGCTTGGCAAAATCTACTTAGAAGAAGCAAGCACGCTAAATGAACTAAGGGCAAAAATAAACGCGCTTTTAGAGCCAAAAGACATTGGGGCTAGCTATGAGGGGTGTGATTTTAGCAAGCAGTGTGAAAAGCTGTTTGAGGTTTTGAGCCAAGTGGCAAAAAATCCGCCAAGTAGCTATGAGGAGTTTAAATCTATCGCAATAAAGCAAAGCGAGCTAAAAGGCAAGGAGTTTTTTAAGCCTCTTAGGATTTTGCTTACAGGGGCAAGCCACGGACCAGATATAAGTGCTATGTATCCACATTTGCGTGAGATACTGCCATATATTTTGCGCAAGAAATAACAAAAAAATAAAAAGGAGAGAAAATGAGTGTGTTGCTAGGTGCGATTGGCACAGGATTGCATTTGATGATTAGCGCGTATATGTGGGTGATTATCATCGCTGTGCTACTCTCTTGGGTGCGTCCAGACCCGTATAATCCTATCGTGCAAGTGCTAAACCGACTAAGTGCGCCACTGCTTATGTGGGCGCGGGAAAAAATGCCATTTTTAGTCATAAATGGTATTGATATTTCGCCTATCGCTGTTATCATCGGCTTGCAAGTGCTTGACAAAGTCATAGTCCATACGCTTGGCGTGCTGTGATAGCAGAATTGGATTATTGCTATATTTTAGGAATTATTATGCGGATTTTTTGGGTGGTTTTTGGTGTGGTGTTTTTTGGATTTTGCCAAGTGGCTAGCTGTGCTCCGCTACTAAGCCTAAAAGAGCTACAAACCAAGCCAAAAGGCGTAGCAAGGGATTTTTATATTTGGGAATTTATAACCCACAAAGACACAAGTCTAAAAGATTCTTTGGAAGCCTACAAACTCGTATATAACGAAATCCCAAAGCTAAAAGCTGCCCTAGAAAAAAAGGGCTTTCACGCGCAAATGCCAAAAAACATAGCCTGCTCTAAGCTAGCTTATGAAAATCTAAAAAACAAAGACGCCCAATGTATTGCCTACGCCCTGCGACTAGGTGCAGTGCCAGCTATGAGCCAAGCCCAAGTGGATTTTTTTGTCTCTAAGCTAAAAGCCTCTCACCCAAACATAGTCCAAAAAATCCAAATCCTAAGAAGCAAAGACATAAAAGAATCAATGCTAAATGCTAGCGCACAAATCTTTTCTGAAGTATATAACTCGCTAAGCTACAATCAAAGAGCGCAGATTTTTGGCACACCTACCAAGCCAGAATCACTAAAAATCCTAGCAAATGCCAATCGATATAGCTTCAATAGAATCTTGCAAAATGTGATTTTGGATGGCGGGTTTTTGGAGTTTAAAAAAAGCATT
Organism: Helicobacter sp. MIT 01-3238; assembly: GCF_003364135.1. NCBI lineage: Bacteria > Pseudomonadati > Campylobacterota > Epsilonproteobacteria > Campylobacterales > Helicobacteraceae > Helicobacter > Helicobacter sp. MIT 01-3238. The sequence continues at coordinate 24,525 of NZ_NXLN01000012.1, read as the reverse complement.
TCTAAGGCGGATTTGAGCGGGATAAAAGACGCAAATACGCTATTTCTGCTAGGTATAAATGAAGTCCGCATAGGCACAAAAGATAAAGCAATGAAGTATTTTGCGCTTTCACGCACAAATGCCGCAGACCCATTTTTCCGCGATAGGGCGATATTTTGGCAGTATCTGCTAAGTGATAATGTGGCGTTTTTAAATGATTTGCAAGCAAGCAAATATGCTGATATTTTCTCTATCTATGCCAATCAAAAGCTAAAAACCACGCCAAACTATCAAATCATCTCACACTTTGAAAATCTATCCACCACAAATCCAAAACTTGATATAAAAGACCCATTTGCGTGGCAGATTTTGCGTGATAATATGCCAAAGGAAAGCTCAAAGCTAAAAGCCATTGCAAAGGATTTTAGTTACGAGCTAACTATCCCTCATCTAGCGTTTGTAAATAACAGAATCAACAAATACTCCATAAACTACTTCATAATGCCATATACAGAAAATCTCAAGTGGCGTGATAACTCCCAAAAGGCTATGGCACTAGCCGTAGCAAAGCAAGAAAGCACATTTTTGCCAGCACTTGTGTCGCGCTCCTACGCGCTAGGAATGATGCAAATAATGCCTTTTAATGTCGAGCCATTTGCTCGCAAGCTAAAAAAAACGGATATTACGCTAGAATCTATGTTTGACCCTGTGATTGCTTATGAGTTTGGGAGAATGTATTTAGATGAGCTAAATAGGGAATTTTCTCATCCGCTTTTTAGTGCTTATGCTTACAATGGCGGACCGGGATTTTTGCGAAAGATACTTAGCAAAAAGCGTCTTTTTATCAAGTCTCGCAAATATGAGCCGTGGATTTCACTAGAGCTACTACCTGTGGAGGAAACGCGATTTTATGGTATGCGCGTGCTTGCAAACTATGTGATTTATCAGCAGATTTTGGGGACGGAAGTGGATATAGAATCCTTGCTAAAAAAGACACTTCGGTATTAGGTGTTTTGGGCTATAAGGCACTTATTTTTACAAATTTTGCAAGCAAATCTTGTGAAATTTATCGTAATTTGGATTTTGGGCTATAATTTGATAATGGCATAAAGCTATGCTAAAATGGCGCAATTTTACTAAAAGGCTAATATATGACTGCTAGAATCAAGCCAGATGCACACACCTTGTTAAACAATTTTTATGTAGATGATTGTGTAAAGTTTATGCAAAATAAACTACAAGATGAAAGTGTTGATATGATTCTTACCTCCCCTCCCTATGATGATTTGAGAAATTATAAGGGCTATATTTTTGAGTTTGAAAAAATTGCTAATGAGATTTTTAGGGTTATCAAAAAAGGTGGTGTTGTTGTTTGGATTGTGGGGGATAAAATCAAAAATGGCAACAAAAGCCTTACTAGCTTTAAGCAAGCGTTGTATTTTCAGCAAATTGGCTTTAATATGCACGATGTGATGATTTATGCAAAGAAAAACACGCCTTTTATGCGCTCAAATGCCTACACAAATGCGTATGAATATATGTTTGTCTTATCCAAAGGAAAGCCAAAAACATTCAATCCGCTAAAAGAGCCTACCGCAAGAAATGGAATGGAAATGCTTGTGGCAAATAAAGGTGCGGACGCAAAAAACAATAAAGTCTTAAAAGAACTCAAAAAAGAAAAAACAAAAAACAACATTTGGTATTACGCGGTTGGGCTAGGCGGTAGCACAAATGATAAAATCGCTTTTGAGCACCCAGCGGTATTCCCAGAGCAGTTAGCACTTGACCATATTTTATCTTGGAGCAATGAAGGGGACATAGTCTTTGACCCTATGTGTGGCTCGGGCACGACTTGTAAAATGGCTTTTTTGCATAATAGAAATTTTATAGGCGTAGATATAAGCAAAGAATACATACAAATAGCCCAAAAAAGATTGCAACAATATCAACAAGGCTTGTTTGTATGCTAAAAAATGATGATTTTGTAATCGCAAAAAAGCAATTAGATAGCGTTGCGCCAAATTCTGTCGGTGTCATTAGAGCCATAAATGGTAAATCCGCAATGGTGCTATTTATAGGGCTTAATGAACTAAAAAGAGTTGATTTTGACGAATTACAAGCACTTGATATTTACAAAACAGGCAAGGGCTATGACAAAAAGATATGCAATATTTGCCATATCTTAAAAAATACAGATGACTTTGAAATCAACCAAACAGACGCAAAGGGTAGAAAAACCACTCGCCCAAGTTGCAGAGAATGTAGAAAAAACATTGATGGCGTGAAGCTATCCACCACAGAGAAAAAGCGAATGGATAAAATCGCCCCGCCCAAAGGTAGTATTTTTACTTGCCCTATTTGTGAAAAGCGAAGCATAGTAGGCGTTACAGCAAATCTTGTGCGCGACCACAATCACGACACGGGCGAGGGTAGAGAGTGGATTTGTGATAGTTGCAACACAGGACTTGGTAGATTTAAAGACAACCCCAAATTTTTAGAAAAAGTCATAGAATATTTGAAAAAATATGAGAAGCAATGAGATTTATCAAACACTGCTAAACCATACTATTTCAAGCCAAAGGTGGGGCGAAGTCCATAAAAGAATTTGTGTGGGTTTTGCGCAAAAATCTAGGCTAAGGGTGGGTTAGCCAAAAAATACTAAAACGCTAAATGTGAGATATAAAGCCCTAGTGTTGCCAAAAATAGCGTGGGGAGCGTGAAAATAAGGCTATATTTGCAATAATGCAAAAAGGTAAAAATTATGCCCTTTTGCGCGAGGGTAGAGCTTTTGGCGATGAGAGAAAGCCAAAGAAGTGTGCAAAGAGAGCCGATGGGTGTTAGCTTTGAGCCGATATTGCAGCCTAGCAAATGCGCGTAGATAAAGGATTCTTTTAGGTTTTGGCTAGGAGTTTGCGTGGCAAGATTTGTGAGGCTTTGGGTGTCAAAGTTTTGCGTGAAATCTTGTGTGAGGTTTTGCGCTAGATTTTGCAGATTTTGGGCGATTGCAAGCGTGTGAGAGCCAAAAAACTCATCTATCGCTAAATTGCCAAAAAGCACCATAGGCAGGTTGTTTATCACGCTTGAGCCTAGCGCACTCACACTAGCCACCCCAAAGATTCCTAAAACCTCGCTTTTGTCATAAAGCGCGATAAGCGTGTGAAAGAGCGCGTTTTGCGCCTCTGTAAAGTCTAGCTTTTGCACGCCAAACACCACCACAAATAGCCCAAAGACAAACACGATAATGCCAAAAGGTGCGCGTTTCATCGTAGCTATGGCTTTTTGGCGCGACTTGCGCCATAGTGTGATAAGCAAAATCCCCGCATAAAGTGCGCAATTTAGACTTAGAGGCAAGTCAAAATGTGTGGAGAGGAAAAAGCTAGCGATAAAAACCGCTAAAGTAGCGCAATGCAGGGCAAAAAGCGCGTTTTGTAGCTTTGGCTTTGAGGGCGTGCGAAAGATAAGCGGAGTGCGAAGCGGAGTGTGAAAAAACACCAAAAAGAGCATTAGCGCACCAAAAATACCAAAAAGATTTGGCAGAAGCATTGTGTGGGCAAATTCCGCAAAGCTAAGCGTGTGGAAGTGCGCGGTGATGATATTTGTGAGGTTTGAGATGATGAGCGGGTTTGAGCTAATGTCGCACACAAAGGCGGTGGCGAACAAAAATGCGATGATTTGTAGCGAAGTCGCGTTTTTGGCACGCAAAAACAGCCCAAGCACCAATGGCGTCAAAACAAGCACCGCGCCATCATTTGCTAGCACCGCGCTCAAAATTGCGCTAAGCAAAATGAGTGCGACAAATGCTTTGCGCGTGTTTATGCACAAAGTCGTGGCTAAATGCGCTCTAGATTCGGGATTTGTGGCGTGGGGAGAATAGCGAGAAGTCGCGCAAAACTTTAGCACATAAAAAATCAGCCACTCAAAAAACCCAAGCCCCTGCAAGCAAAAGCTAATGACAATAAGCGCAATGAGGGTAAGCGCACTATCCCAAATAAGCGCGAAAATCACGCCCAAGTCGCTCATCTCCACTAGCCCAAGTGTAAGCGTAGCGAGCGCACCAAAGCTAGAATACACCCAAATGCCAAGCCCAAAAGGAGTGCGCAAAATCCCAAAAAGCGTAAGGGCAAAAATGATGAGGGCTAGCATTTGGTGTTCTTTCTCACGCTAGGTTTATAGCAACTTGCCACCGTATAGTTCTTTGTTGTTGATATTGTATTCTAGCTTTAGTTTCACTTCTTTTTCATACATATACACTATGTGAAATTCGCCATTTAGTAGCAACGCGCTTCCATTTTTGTATGTCAAAAAGCAAATGACTAGATGGGAAGCATCATAGAGGATTTTAGAATGTGTGGAGGGGGAGTAAAAAAATGAACGCAATGTTTGATTTTGCTTGCTTTGCTCGCAAGTCTTTAGCTCGGTGTAAAAATATTGATTTTCAAACACGACTAACCCATCAGGATAGCCACTTTCTTTGCCCTTGCCCTGCGTGTCTTTTGGCTTTTGGTAGTCTAGCCCTACGCCTTTGCACTCTATGGCAAAAAGATTTGCCACGATATTGCCAAACTCATTTGGACGCCCGCTAAACTCGATATTATTCACAGGCGTTATGGTGTTTTTGCACGCACTTTTTAGCAAGCCTAGCAATCTAGCGTTTTTAAATTCTAAAACCTCACGCTTTTCTATGTTTTTTATCACTTCTCTAAATGGAAATCGTTTGTTGTTTAGCTTGCTAATCGTGCCAAGTTTGGCATAACTCTCATTGATAGATTGTTTAGAATAATCCATTTTCTACCCTCGTATTTTTTATCCGCTCTTTTGCGAAATCTAGGTAGCTTGATTCTATCTCGCAGCCGATGAAGTTGCGCCCTAGCTCCTTGCAGGCTACACCTGTCGTGCCAGAGCCACAAAAAGGGTCTAGGACAATGTCATTTTGGTTGCTCCACGAGTGCAAATGGTCGCGTGCTAGCCACAGCGGAAAAGTCGCGGGGTGCTTTATGGATTTGCACATATTTTCCTGCCCTGAAGTGTTGCCTTTCCAAATGTTATAACGCATACCAAATTCTGAAATTACGCGCTTTTTTTGCTTTGTGAAGTTGCCGTCTTTTTTGCGCGTGGTATTTTCGCCAAATGTCGTATGCCCAGCATAGACATTTTTCCTATCCATAAGTGGATTGAATGTCTTTGGCGTGCCTTTTGAGAGGACAAACATATACTCAAACACCTGATGATAGCGCGTCTTGCTAGGGTTTGAAAAATTGTTTTTTTGATAAATCATCGTATCGTGGATTCTAAATCCTATATCTTTGAAATGCAGTGCCTGCCTAAAGCTACTCAAGCTCTCACTGCCATTTACCACAGAATCCCCCACAATCCACACCATTACCCCGCCATTTTTTAGCACGCGAAATAGCTCGCTAGCAATAGCTTCAAAATCAAAGCTAAACCCCTCATAATCACGCAAATCATCATAAGGAGGCGAAGTCAGCACAAAATCAATGCTTAGTGGTTGCAGGGTTTTTAGCGTATCTTTTGCATCGCCTAGCAAAAACAAAGGGAAATTTTGCAAACTGCTAGATTGGCTTGTAGAATCTGTGTAGCATTTTTGCGAAGCTAAAGTCATTTGTGTCCTTATGGCTAATATTTCGCGCAATTATACTAAATTTTGTTTGCATTTATTTTTGCAAACAAAAAGCATTTTGTGAGAATCGCGCTTGTGCTTAGAGTGTGCCAAATTTGATTTTTGCTCTAGATTCACACGGCGGGGATTTTGTGTGTGGATTTTGGAGATAAGGATTTTTGGCTTCTCTCACAGATTGCACACGCGCATTTTTGGGATTCCTTGCATTTTTGCAACCACTCTTTGCTAACTTTGATTGCCTCCTTGCTAGAATCTATGCCGATAAACTTGCGGCCTAAGCCAAATGCCTCGCGCAAAAATCCACCACTGCCACAAAAGCAATCCATAACAAGCGAATCTGCATTTGAAGACATTGCGATGATTTGGCGCAAAAGCGCGGTGTTTTTCTGCGTGGGGTAGGATACTTTTTGTGCGTCTTTAAATTCCCAAATGTCTTGGATTTTTTTGCTTTTGTAGTCTTTGGCGTAGATTTTTTTGCGCGGATTGCCGTTTTTGCTCCACTCGATTAGTCCCTCATTTTGCAGTCTATCTAGCTCACGCAGAGTGCAACGCCAATGCCTGCCTTGCGGTGGTTTTAGCCCATTCCATTCTTGCCCGCTCTCTCCGTTTTTGGTTTCCCCCGGTGCGTGAAGCGGGATAGTGGTGTATGTGCCTTTTTCATCGCGTTTGCTAAATCGCTTGGCTAAGTCCTCCTCACGCACCTTTTGACTTATCTCATTCCAGATAAATTCCCCGCTCTTGCTATAAAACAAAATGCTATCTTTGAGATTGCCATAGCCCTTTTTTGCGAAATTTTTAGGATTGCACTTTATGCGCGTAATGTCGTTTATAAAATGCTCCCTGCCAAAGACTTCATCAAGCAAAATTTTGACATAATGCCCCACCTTGCTATCTGTATGCACATAAATGCTACCCTTTTGGCTCATCATCTCACGCATTAGCACAAGGCGATAATACAAAAACTCCAAGTAAGATTCTAGACTAAACTTATCATCATAAGCAATATTTGCGCTTAGAGACGCGCTTATGGTGCTGCCCATTCTAAAGGTATTGTTTGTCGCAAATGGCGGGTCTATGTAGATTAAATCTAGCGCGTTTTTGTAGCCCTTTTCTTGGATTAAAAACTGCATAGCGTTTAGATTATCATCAAAAATAAGCAGATTTTGCGCGCTAAAATCGCCTTGCAATGCGCACTTGTAAGGCTCTTGTAAAAAGTCTTTTGGGCTTTTAAAATCGCTAAAAATTTGCAACATTTCACACCTGATAGATAAAATCACGCAAAAGCAAGGGAAAGATTCTATGATTTTGCCTTTTGGCTATGCTTCACAAACCGCGCAATTATACTAAATTTTGCTTGCATTTTTTTTGGCAAACAAAAAGCATTTTGTAAGAATCGCGCTTGTGCTTAGAAAAATAAGTCTAATGCAAAAGTGGTGCAAAATCCCAAAAAGCCTAAGGGCAAAAATGAGGAGGGCTATGAAATCCAACTACTCCAAGCATCGCCCGCTAGCGCATTGATTTACAAGTGCACTTGTAGGAGTTGTGCCACTACCGCGTCTATTTTCGCCCTCGCCCGTGCAGTTGCCAAGCGAGATATTGCTAGCAAATGGATTTGCTAGCAATCCGCGCACGCCAAGTAGCGCGATATTTGTGATACTAAAGCCATACTCACTAAATCTAGTCAAAAACTCGCCTCTATCGCGCAAAGGCGTAGTAAAAATGCGAAGTTCCTCCGCACTCATTGGCGCATTTGTGGGGATAAGCACCACACCAGCACTTGTCCTCATAGCCACCATAGCGTGTCCTCCCTCTTGCTGTGCACTCTGCATACGAAGTAGCACTACAAATGCACTTCCATAAGCCGAGCCAAATATAGAATCTATCACACGAGGAATATCGCTCCGCCCTTGTGCGCGGGTGGTGATTGCCCAATCATATTGTGGCAAAAGTGCGATTGCGCTCATTAGGGCTAGGTTGTTATTGTAGTCAAACCTCATTTGCTCTGTGATAGTAGGGCTCTCCACATAAGCAGGAAACCAGCGGACAATGTCATCTAGCGTATGATAAAGCAATGAATTGCGTAACTCAAATGAGGTAAAAGGGTTTGCTCCGTTTTGCGTATCAAAAAAATATCCTCCATTTGTGCGTGGGGATAATGGATTTTCCAAAATTTCAGCGATGATTTGAAAAGATTGTAACAAGCATATACCGCACACACCTACGCTACTCTCCCCACTATCGCTCGTGTGGATAATCGCCAAAAGCCTAGCAAGCCAAGAATTGTTTATGACAAAATCATTAGGAGGGTTTTTTAGATTTTGTGGGGAATGTGTGTTTTGCGGATTTTTATGGGGAGCTTGATTTTTAAGCTGATTTTTGGGTGGATTTTGTTCTGTGTTTGCGCTTTTTGTCGTTTTATTTGAGGGGGCTGGGCAAAAGGGCAGATTATCCCCGATATTTGCGTAGATAAATCTAAGCCAATCCTGCGTATCTTTGTCGATGATGAAGCGCGAAGTAGGGTAGTTTGAACTATCTTTTAGCAGATATTTGGGTGCGACAATGTATGGCACTCCCCAATGAATGCCCGTGCTAGTTACGCGCAACGCAGCACCTTGAAAGTTTAATAGGACAGATTCAGCCTCGCTAACGCGGATAAATCGCCAATAAGCGCGATTTTTACTAGGAGCTTTTGCGTCCGTGCATTTGCCCCACCAAGCCCAGCTCCACTGCGCCCCGCCCAAATCCGCATAAAGGCAGTTTAGCCCCTTGTAGCCGTCATATTGCGCAATATGTCCGCTCTCTAAGTTATAATACAAATCCGTGGTGTTTCTACCCGAGCCGTTATTGTAGAGAAAATATCGCTGTGCGCCCTCTCTCGTGGTGTAATCCCACGCTAGGGAAGTTAGAATGCTAAGATTTGCAGGACGCGCAATGGTGCTTAGCCACTCGCTCATTGAAGTGTGAATCTTGCTTAGCTTTAGGCTTGTATCACGCACGCTTGCCGCATATAGATACGCGCTATCATCTTTTATCACATAGCTTTCATCAAGTGAGTAGAACAAATCATCTTTGAGCTTCCACCGCTGTTTTTTATCGTTTATTACGCAGGGCTTTAGCGTTAGGTAGTCCTTACTTTTACGCTTTGTTTGCGCCACTGATTCGGGTGCGCTTAGGCAAAGCCAAGTATCCTCTACATTATAAGCGATTCGCCCAAAGACATCATACCTAGCGGGTTTTGCCCAGCTCGTGCGACAAGTGCCAATGACGACATACACACTCCGCACATCAGGCATATAACAGCGAATTTTCCCATTTTCATCAAGGACTTTGATAATGCTATCTTTGGGCGAATCGGCTAGTTTTTGGGGAATAGACCGTTGTCCTAGCAAGCCCTCGCTGTGCAAATCCACACCCTGCAAATCCACGCTTTTGCACCCACAAAGAAAAAATAACGCAAACAAAATATGCTTCATTTTATACCTTTTATACGCTACAAAAATCGATTCTAGCACATTAGCAGGGATTAGCCTAAGGGTGGCAAACTCCAATCAAATGCTTCCTTGCCCATTTCTATAAGCGCGGCATTTGCCTTTGCAAACACTCCACTGCCTACAAAACCTTGCGCTAGGGGGCTAGGATGGGCAGCTTGCAAGATAATGTGCTTGCTAGAATCTATGAGGGTTGCTTTGCGTTTTGCGTAGTTGCCCCATAACATAAAGATAAGCCCCTCTTTTTTGCTGGATAGTTTTTTTATCACACTATCGCTAAATGCTTCCCACCCAAAGTGTTTATGCGAGCCTGCTATGCCTTTTTGCACAGAAAAAATCGCATTTAGAAGTAGCACACCTCTTTGAGCCCAAGCACTCAAATCCCCGTGTCTTGGTGGGACAAATCCAAGTGAGATTTGTAGCTCTTTGTAAATGTTTTTTAAGCTAGGTGGGATAGGCACACCTAGTGGCACGCTAAAGCTTAGTCCCATAGCTTGTGGCACTTCGCGCTTCACTCCCTTGCTATCAGTGATAAACACACTCCCGTGATATGGGTCTTGCCCTAGAATTACGATTTTGACATTTTGTGGGGGAGTTAGATTGAAAGCATTAAAAATAAGATGATTTGGTGGGAAAATGGTTTGGTTGGATTTTAGTGCGTTTTTGTAGTGGGCTACTATATCGCCAAAATATTTTTGCGAAAACTCATCATCTAGGAAATCCACCCATTGCTTTGATAGTGTCTTTGGTATCATTGTGGTTTGCGGTATTTATAAAGATTTGGGCAATCTTTGTGCTAGATTGGGGACGTTTGCTAGATTTTGTTTAAGTAGATTTGCCTAGCCAAGCGCGTTTATGAGCTATTTTAGCCCTATTAGGCAAGTGCACCACCACTTAGGTAATTCATCAAATGGATTTTTTGCACAAGCTGTGCGATAAGCCCGCGCATCTCACGACTAAGATTGTCGTTTTTTATCATAGAGTCAAAATCCTTAAGCGATATATTTGGCGATTTTTCACTCAAAAAATCCACCATCATCATTTCATCGCGGTTGATTACGCCGTCATTGTGAAGCTGGCGAGCCATAGCCTTGAAGCTATCAGCATCAATAAGTGCGTTTTTGAAATACGATTTTGCCCTCATAGCCGCGCTAAGTTCATCTGATGGGGTAAATGTATCTTCAAGTCGGCTTATGGATTGCACACCTTGTTGTGTTTGAGCGGTGTTTTGGGTATCGCTTACTTGGTTTATGTTGGATATTTGGTTGATTTGACTTACTAGATTTAGCGCGGAGTTTTGCTCATTTGTAGGGTCGTGGATAAAGTCTTGCAAAGTTGGCAATGTGTCTTTTTCCGCGCTGTTGTAAGGGATTTTGCTATCAGTCTTGCTATCTTGGGTGGTTTGAGGGTATTGCTGCGTGTTTGTTTTGGCAGAATCTCTAGCAGGAGTAGTTGCACCACTTGTGTCTAGGTGGTTTTGGGCTTGGCTTATGTCTTGGGTGATATTTTGCGCTGGGGTTTGTGGCAGGGTAGCACTCTGTGGGGCATAGCGACTTGCAAAAAGCTCGGCTAGCGCGGAAGTATCTGTCCTGCTTGTGCTAGAAATACTACTGATAGGGCTCATAGGAAAATCCTTTTGGGAAGTAAATTAAGGATTTTAAGCAAAATATATTCCCAAAGTGTAGCACAAAATCTGCAAAAAAGCAAAATCTTAAAATGAGAGAAAAACAAAAAAAGTAGTAAAAAAATAGTAAAAAAGTTTTTAGCAGAAGCAAAAAGCCAAACTAAAGCAAGTTTAAAAATAAAAAGCCTCCAAACCCGCACCCTGCCCTAAGCTAGAAGCACAAATGATTTGGAGGCATTTACAAAGTATTTAGAGGCGAAGATTCTTACGCAAAGCTACCTTTGATAGAATCTACCCAAGATGAGATTCTGCTATCTGTCTTATCGTCTTGATTGTCCTCATCGATGATAAGTCCTACAAACTTGCCATCTACTACCGCTTGAGAGTCGCTAAACTCATAGCCCTCTGTGGAAGTTTGTCCTACGATTTTGCCTGCTTTTGCTTTTGCATAGATATGAGAGATACCATCAGCGAAAGTGTCGCTATAAGTGTCTTGGTCGCCAAGTCCTACAAGCCCGATAGTTTTGCCTGAGAAATCGCCATCGCTAAGCGAGCCCAAAAAATCGTCCCAATCGCTTTGCAAGTCGCCACTGCCATAAGTAGGGGTTACAAGCACAAGGTTTTTGAACCCTGCAAGTTGGTCTTTGCTTGCGTTTGCCACATCGATTAGCTCGGCATTTCCTAGTGCGCTAGATACTTTCTCTGCTACGCCTTTAGCGTTTCCGCCATCGCTTCCATAAAAGATTCCAATCTTTTCCATTGTGTGTCCTTTCTATGAATAAAATTTAGAAACGATAAATATGCCAAATTTTCTTAAATAATGCAATAAATCCACACATTTTTAGCGCAAAATCACACAAACTTTAAGTCCAAACAATAAGCCTAAGCCTCCCCTAGCCCACCACCCAAAGCGCAAAACAAACGCAAAACAAACGCACAAAATCCACAAAAAAGCAAAATCCCCTAAAACAAAGTCAGCTGTCTTGGGGCGTTTGCTTTCTCGCACTCACTTTTTTGCCCTAGCAGAAGTCGCATATTATCAAACTGCTTCTCTGTAAGTATCAAAGCGCGGATATGCCCTTTGCGCGGGAGGTAGAGATATAGCCTATCAATATGATTGTTTGCGCTTGCTACGCCTTTGCAGATGCGCATATACACGCTAAACTGCAACATCATAAACCCCTCTTTGATTAAGTCTTTGCGAAATTTCGCGCTTGCCTTTCTGTCCTCTTTGGTAGAAGTTGGCATATCAAACATCACTAGCACCCTCATAAACTTCTCTTCCATTTGAAATATCCTCCATAAATACAGGCAAATCAAACCCTAGCCCGCTTATGTCGCCGTTTGATTCTATGAGCTTTACTAGGCTTTGCACGCAGATGATGACACCACGCATAAGCGGGTAGAGCTTGCCTTTGTTTGTGGCGTTTGAGAGATTTTGGGTATGTGTGGTGTGCGCTTGTGTAGCGGGGGCAGTGCAGAGCATACACACCTGCGTGCTTAGGATTTGGACTAGCTTTGTGCGGTTTTGTAGAGATAGCTCGCTAGATTGCAAAAACTCGCCTGATGAGAGCATTTCCACCACTAGAGAGTCCACAAACGCACGAAATGGCTCGATAATGTCATCAGCTAGATTAAATGGATTAAACACATTGGTGTGGGATAGCCCAAGTGCTGGGTTTAGCCCGCTACTAGATAGAGTGCGCACGATAGCCGCCCTCACTATGGCATAGCCATAGTTCAGCGCGGAGTTTATGATAGCATTTGGCGCACTATCTTTTGTGTCTGCTATATCTGCTGTGCTATCGCCAGCCACTTGGGCTTGTGTCTCTAGCTCATTGATTGCGTTTATTTGGCTATTTATATCACGCATTCGTATGAAGCTATTCCCAAAAAGTGCTTTGAAGTAGATTGCCGCAGCTTTTGCTTCATTATAGGTAGAGTCTCCTAGCTGGACAGATTTGGCTAGGCTTTGGAGAGAATCTATCGCTTTTATCTCATTTGGCTTGGCTAGCTTTAGGGCGGAGCATTGATTGGTAATTTTGGATTTTATGATTTGCTGCCAAATAATGCTTTTTGTCTGCTTTTTTAACGCGATTTGAGACTCAAGCACGGCTAGCGAACGATAGTGCCCCAAAAACGGCGTAAAAATCCCGCTAGGCAAGTGCGAGCTATCGCACGATATAAGTGCGACTTTGTGCGTGGAGAGTGCGTCTAGCAGGGCAGAGCTAAGGGTTATGCGCGGGGATTCTAGTATGATATAGGCAATATCAGCTAGCGGTATAGCCACACTATCTTTTCTGTCGCTTTTGTAAGGGGAGTATATATCACTCAAGTTATCGCTATCTTTTGCTTCTTTGTGTGCTAGGGCTTTGTGGGGGATAGTAGTAGATTCTTTGCGCTCTATGATTAGTCGCTTGGATTCTAGTCGCAAATGCGCTGGACTACTTATAAATAGCGTGCGAAAATGCGAATCAAACATTTTGGCTATCCTTGCAAGAATCTTTTCGGTGTGGATTTAAGTGCGATAGGCTCTCGCTCTTTGAATCCTGCCTTGCTTACCTCGCCAAGTGGCGAAACCTGCCATTTTTCAAAGACTTTTAGATTTTGGATACCTATGCTTAACCCTTTTACCTCTTTTGGTGTGGCATTGCTAAAAAGTAGCTTTTGATTTTCTGTGAGTGTATCAAAATGATTGTCGTGTTTTTCGACACTAATGGAAGCTGTCGCAATGCCAAAACCCATAAAATAGCACAACTCCGCCTTGCTCATCTCTTTCTTTTGCACCAAAATCAAATCATCTTTAAAAAGGCTAAAACAAAATTCATAATTTGAGTCCATTTCTAGCCAATCTTTTATCACGCCAGATTTGTCTTTGCCACCCACTACGGCTTTGTTTGGCAAAATCCCAAGTGCGAAATCCATCGTATAAATTGGCACACCATAAAATTTGCCACTTACTTTATGGCGAAAAATATCCACGCGCACCATTGTGCCATTATCGGCGATTTTGCTACCGATTTGGCGGACTTTGCCTAGCTTTATGGCGCGATTCACAGCTGTTTCGATAAACTCTAAAAATTCTTTTGGTTTATCTTGTTTTAACTTCTCTAATTCTTTTAGTTTCTTGTTGTCTATAAAATCTTTATAAACTTTTTCATCATAAGGCGACTTAAAAGTCTCTTTATGTAAAGCACCTCTTGCGCGTTTTCTCGGTGGTTTGCTAACAAAGATTCCACCTACTTTTTCGCCCATAGCCTCGCTATTTATTGACATATCATTCTCTCTAGATTCACGAGATTGTCCCAAAATCTTACGCTTTATAGCCTGACGAAACGCCTCATTGTTTTCAAAGCCACTCGGTGCGAAAAATCTGCGTGAGATTTTATACTCGGCTGATTCTATCTCTTTGGCGATTAAGTGAGCTTTGTTTTGCTCTTGTGTTTTCTTAAAGTCGCTAAAAGCCTTTATCACGCTATCATTCACATAAGCGATGATTATAGCATCTAGGGCGTGGTGGAGGTGGTTGCTTCTATCTTTTTTCTCGCTATCCTCACTATCTAGCAAAGTGTTTAGCCCCCAATAATGCCTCATAGTTGCCGTTAGTGAGCCATTTACCACACTTATGTGCTTTTTGCTTCCCTTTTCGCCGCGCCCTAGCGTAGTGTCCTCATTTTCTGTGAGTGGCAAAAACTCGATAAACGCATCTGTATAGCTTGCTGTAAGTGTGGCGATATAGCTCGTATCTACGATATTTCGCGCGATAAACCCAGCTTCTTTGTTGGCAAAATTTTTGTTTGTGATACGATTTTTCTTTGCCTTTGGTAGTTTTTCGATACGCCCTAAAATCTGATTCCATTTTTGTGTGTCGCCACCAAACGCCTCATAAGGCGTTTTTTCTCGTTTGTTTTGATTGGCATCTGCAAAGACAAGCACTTTGTTATTTTGGCTATCATCATAACTGCGCGAATATGGATAGATATGCTCGACTTCTAGGGCTTTTGGGTCTAAAAAATGCTCTCTACAAATTTTCTTACCACTATATACGCAAAATTCACCTTGCTCTTGCCAAAGTTTGAGTTTAAGGATATTTTTGCCGCTTGGAATTAGTCCATATTCCTCACACCTTTTTCGCGCTTCCTCGTTTGCCTTAAGCCTCTTATTTTGCTCGGCTATGATTTCGCCCCGCTCTTTGCTACTCACACCCGCTTGGCGCGTAAATTCTAAGTGAATCTTATGCACCTTGCCGTGTTTTTTAAGCAAAGCATTTAGCACTTTGCGATACTCTGCCAAAGCCCTTGCCACTACGGGATTTGCTAGATTTTGCTCGTATTGTATTAGAGGTGGGAGGCTATCGCCTTTTTGCGTCTTTTTGGCTACTTCGACTAGCCCTGCTTCTCTCCACGCTTCATCATACCGCTTGCACTCGCCACTATCCCCGCGCATAAGGGGCAAAATCGCCTCCAATGCCTTAAAACTCAAATCAATAAATTTATCAAAACTTAGCTCACTTAATTTTTCTCTTTGCTCATCATTTAGGCTTTGATAATTGGCAAGTTTGGCTTTTAGCTCATCTTTGCTTTTGGTAAGCGCAATATCTGTGGCGATAGAATCTAGCTCGGCACGAGAAAATCCCTCAAAACTCCCACCCAAAGCCTTTCTAAATGCTTTTAATTTGCTAAATTCTATTGCCTTTGCTTTTTCAGCGTCCTCTTTTGCATAGTCTAGTTTGGAGTCTTTGGGGAATTGTAGCTTTTCATCAAGAGCTATGACTTTGCGCAAGTTTTTATAAGTGATTTCGCCTTTGTCTAGCACGATTGAGAGAATCTCGCGCACTTTATCCGCGCTATATACCTCTCCACTGCGCTTTGTGATATTTGCTAGGGTGTTTATGATACGCGTAAGTGCGACAAACTCAATAGCACTTAAGGAGTCTTTTGGTGCGCGGGGTTCGCTCTCATAAAATGTGCATTTGCCGACTTTGTCTGCAAGGGATTTCAGTGGCCGTTGCAAAAATGCGATTTCTAGCACTGCGTCTGCAAAATCTAGCTCTTGGAGTTTGCCATTTGCATCAATGATTTTGTGCTTTTTGTCGCTAAATTCAAAGCCAAATTGCTTTTGTCTCTCAAAAATAATCTCTAATTCTTTTTGCAATTCGCTTTGAGCCAAGCAACGCGCGTAGTTTTCGCTCTTATTGCGGATATTGTTGAATTGATTTGGGCTTTGTCTTTCTAACTTATTTTTATTTTGATTTTCTACCTTTACTTTGTTGCTCTTATAATACGCCTTTAAAGTTTCCACCCTTGCCTGAATTTCTTGCTCGTTTCTTTCCTTTTGATAAAACTCGCCATAGAGATACTGCCCTGCGGTTGTGTAGCCTTTTTCACTCATCACTTTTTGATTTTCGCTTATCGCCTTTTTGACTTTACCACTATCATCATCGTTTGATTCCTTTGCGTGTTTATTGCCATAGCCTCTATGCTTTGCGATATGCAAAATCACACGGGCAAACTCATCGGCACTAAGTTTGCGATTTAGCGATTCTGCGCGGAGCTGATATGGGCTTTTTGTATCCTTACTTGTGTGATACGCCTTTGGCAATTCCCCTGCGTTTGCTAGATAGTCGCCACGATTTAGCCCAAACTCTTTGCAGATAAGCACTTTTAGCGCATTTAGCCTACCTTTTCTTCGTGCTAGTCGTCTGCGCACTCCCCTTGCCTCACGGCGTGGCAGGGCTAGAGAGCTGCCGTCTTTTGGATTTTCTGCCTTTGTGAAGATTCTCACTCCGCAGTCTTTTAGCTCCCCACCCTCGACAAACGCCCAGCCGATACTCGCCACACCTATATCAAAGCCTAAGATTTTCAAACTTTGTGTGCCTGATTGTGTGCTTAGCTGTGTGCTTGATTGTGCGCCTAATTGTGTGTTGGGTTGTGTAGTAGGATTGAGATGAGATTGTGTATTTTGATTTTGCGACATTTCCACTCCTTAGCTTTCTTAGAGCAAGATTCTACAAAAAAAAAAAAAATGGTTTTGTCAATATTTTTGCAAAACCCATAAAAATACACACAAATTTTTATGCAGAAAAATAAGCAAAAAACAACTAAATACAACCTCCCTTACAAACCCACTTTTTGAGCAAAATCTAGCTAAAAGCTATATAAACCCCACGCTTTTGCTACTATCAAAGTCCCCGCTTAGCTCACGCTTTATAGCTTCGATAAAGTCATCTTTGGCAAAGATAGGCTTATCTCTAGTGGCGACTTTATAGGCGGTGTTTTTTATCACTAGGGCGATTTGTGCGCCACTTAAGCTATGGCTAGATAGCTCTTTGCAGAGGGATTCTATGGTAGAGTTTGGCTCATATTGTGCGTTTTTGGGGAGGTATTTTTCCCACAGCTTGCGTCTTTGCTCCTCGTTTGGTCGCCTAAACTCGATTTTGTAGTCAAACCTCCTAGAAAACGCAGAATCTATACTCTCTACGAGATTTGTCGTAGCCACTAGCACGCCACTAAATCGCTCGATTTGCTCCAAAAATATATTTTGCATTTGGTTGTGCATTTTCTCCGCGCCAGAGCTAGAGGTTATGCGTGTGCTTAGGAATTGGTCTGCCTCATCTAGTAGTAGCACAGGCTCGTTTTTGATTTTTTTGCTTATGTCGCTGTATGTGTCAAATATCTTTCGCACATTTTTTTCACTCTCGCCCACATACATAGAGAGGATTTTGGAGCAGTCAAAGCTAAGCACTTGCTTTTTTAGGGCTTTGGCTATGGCAAGTGCGCTAAGCGTTTTGCCCGTGCCTGCGGCACCGTAGAAAAGGATTTTTGCTTCTACCCCTTTGTGCTTGTCTTTTATCCCCCATTGCTTTAGTCTAGCCACCACGCTAGAGTCTACTTGCTTTAGGATAGAGTCTATCATTGTTCTGGTGGATTGTGGTAGCACGATTTCATCTAGGCTACTTTTGGGGCGCAGTAGCTCAAAGATTTCTTGCTCTTCTAGCACAGAAGCTAGGGCGATTTTTTTGCTTTTTTTCTTGTAGGGCTCGCGGATAACCTTGTGCAAAATCTCTTCGGGGATATAAAATGTCCGCACGATTCCACCAAATGGATTTAGCATTTCCCCAAAGTCAAGTAGTCCCTTTTCTATGAGGGTGGATTTTTCATCAAGTAGGGCGCGATTTTTCATTTTGTCATATTCGCTTTCACTTATCAAGTCTATGAGGTTGTTCATATCTCGGTAGTAGCCATCTCCTCCATAGTATTCCTCCTTTAGCAGGGCAAAAAATATCATTTCTTCTTTTGGATTTAGTGCGTAGTCTTTGATGATTTTGTGTGCTGAAATCTCTTTTGTGGTGATGAGAAGTCGCTCTTTTATGCGGTTTTCTAGTGCGTTTATTTGGGATTTTAGCGCGGTGTTTTTTTTGTCATTTTGTGGGCTAAATTTGCTTGCCAAATGTATGCGCAAAAATTGGTCTTTGACATACTCTAGATGGTCATTATAAGGTGTTTCATCGGGCATTTGCACTTCGCTATGTCCTCTCTCTATGAGTCGCAAAAACGCGCTAGAGAGGCTCACCTCACAGCTTAGTAGCTCTAGCAAAGCCAAGTCCTTGATATTTGGCTGCTTAAATCGCGACATCTCACTAAGGACAATCCACCCCAAATCCAAAAGCGTGCGGATAGTGGGGAGGTGGGTAATGATTAGGGATTGCTTTGGTTTGTCATATAGTGAGGTTTGGAGGGGATTTTGGAGTGAGTTTTGTTTTTGCAAGGAATCTTTTTTTGTCGTTTTTTTGGTAGCTTTGGCAGGATTTTGCAAGTCTTGTGGTGTGCTTAGGCTATCTTGGCTTGTTTGCTCGCCAAAGCAGTTGTGCACTAGCTCTATCACGCCCACTTCTTGCACGCCATCTAGGAGTGCTTTTGTCATATATTGCAAGATGATTGCTTCTTGCTCTTTGCATCTCAAAAGCTCAAAAATCTTTGCTTTTTGTATGTCTTTCGTGTGTAAAAAATCCTCTAAAAATTCCATTTCCTCTAGCCTTTTATGTTTATTTGCCCTGCCAAGCAAAATTTAGATTTCATCTAGAAATCAAAATCTATGCCTTCTTGTCCCTTGCCCATACTCTCATACACAGCACTTACATAGGATTTGCGCGTGGGACACTCTAGCATCTTCTCACACACAAAGCAAGAATCCACCCCGCTACTTTGCTGGCAATTTTTGAGGTTGCCTAGCTCATCTTGGAGTTTTTTCTCAAATATATCCATTGCGCCATTTGCTACTTCTGCGCTCTGTGCTACATTATCAGGTGTCTTTATTTCACTCATTTTCTTATCCTTATGTTTGCAAAATGTTTGCAAGCCCAAAGCCTTTGCAAAGTCTTTAGGCTATAAAATCGTTTTTCTAAAAATGCTTTTTAAATCTCTTTATCGTGAAATTATTTATATGCTTCCTTTACAAGGGCGATTTCTGCCTTGCTACCTAAAAAGCACTGCGTGGTATCGTGCAGTCCATCACACCCTAGCTCTAGCAAAGAGCAGTGCCCATCTATGCCCTCTCCACCTGCTTTTTGGTAGATGAAAGCAAATGGAAACACCTCAAAAAGTTTTCTTAGCTTGCCTTTTGGTGCGTCTTGTGTCGCAGGGTAGCTAAATAGCCCTCCACCTTTTATAAGTATCTGGTGCAAATCTGGCACCATTCCCCCCGAATATCGCAATCGATACCCTTGCACAAAAAGAGAATCCACTAGCGACTTGTGCTTCTCGCTCCAATGCTTTTGTGTTCCACCCGGTGCATTTAGCTTACCTTTTTCGCCCAAATGCAAGGCTGGCTTACTAATCCATTCCCCCCTAGCAAAATCATACAAAAAATGCCCCACCTCATCATCTGTGCTATCTGCCCACACTAGCTCTAAGCGCGGTCCATACACCACATAGCACGCTCCCACTATCGCACTAGAGGCAAACTCCCCTTGATAGATTCCAAATATAGAGCCCACACTAAGGTTTGAGTCAAAAAGACTTGAGCCATCTAGCGGGTCATAAGCTACCAAAAGACTTGCACTAGAATCTTTATAGAGTGCTTCTTGTTTTTCTTCAGAGCATACTCCCTTTACGCACTCTAGCTCTAAGAGCTTTTTTTCTATGAGTTTATCACACGCCACATCTACGCCTAGCTGCATATCCCCACTAGAATTTGTGCTAGATAGATAGCCTACATTTTCACTTTGTAGTGCGCTATGCACAGCGATAGCACACTCTTGTAGGCATAGCTTTAGTGCTGCAAAATCTATTTTTGCTTGGGCTTGCATTTTCACTCCTTTTTCACTCTTTTTTGCTACTCTTTTAAGCGCGGGCTTTGTTAGATTTTGTGTGAATTTTTATATTTTTGCTAGTTTTTATAAAGGCTTAATTATATTCTTAATACACTTATGATAGCATTTAATTTTTGAAATTTATCGCCAAAACTTCGCTACAAATATGACACCTAAAGATACCAACCAAAAAGGCACGCGATGCAAAATCTACTTTCTACACCCTCTATGCCACTTGCACTTTTGCTTCACATACTTTCATTTGACATATTTTTGTCCGCTCATCTTTGCACCCACTGCGTAGATTCCACCACAAAAAGCCTGCCACTATGCTAGTCGCACCAAGTATTTTATCTAGCGATTTTTTGCGGCTTGGCGAGGAGGTAGCCTCTATCTGCGAAGCGGGGGCGGATTTTGTCCATATCGACATTATGGATGGGCACTTCGTGCCAAATCTCACATTTGGTGCACCTGTGATAAAAAGCGTAGCAAACGCCACCACAAAGCCACTAGATGTGCACCTAATGGTAGAAAAAGTAGAAAGTTTTGTAGATAGCTTTTTGCCACTAAAGCCAGAATTTATAAGCGTGCATATCGAGGAAGTGAAGCATCTCCACCGCCTCATAAGCCACATACGAGATAATGGAGTGCGTCCCGCAGTCGTGCTAAACCCACACACAAGTGAAGAAAATCTGCGCTATATTTTGCCAGATATTGATATGGTGCTACTAATGAGTGTAAATCCGGGATTTGGTGGGCAGGAGTTTATCCCATCTGTGCTAGAAAAAGCGCGAAACTTGCGCGAACTAATAGAAGCCAAAAATCCAAAATGCCTAATAGAAGTCGATGGCGGGGTAAATGACAAAAATGCCCTAGCTTTGAAGCAAGCAGGTGTAGATATACTCGTAGCGGGGAGTTTTGTCTTTGGTGCTAGGGATTATCACCAAGCCATAGACTTGCTAAAAAACCCACGATAGAGATTGTAAAAAATCGGGCTAAAGACTAAGGATATGACTTTGAGTATCGCAAAGGAACTGCAAGCAAGGCTGACAAAAAGCAAAATCTCTTATGAGGAACTTTATGGGATTTTGCAACAATCTAGCAAAAATCAAGCAATCTACACAGATAGCAAAAGCACGCACAAAAATCCACACAAAAGCACAAAAAAAAGTGCAGTAAAAAGTAGCGTAGTAAAAAGTGCAAAAAAAAGTGTGGAAAAAAATCTAGGGCAGGATTTTGGGGACAGACTAGAATCTAGCTTAGATTTCACGCAAGATTTTGCCAAAGATTTTGGGACTAGAGACTTTGATAAAGACTTTGACATAGAGGAAGCGTATCTACAAGTCGAGCTACTGCGTGCGCAGGGCTTGCCACTAGAATCAAGCGGGGATACCTACTTCCTAGCGCACAATGAGCTATCGTGGAGGGAACAGGAATTTTGCTTTGTGGATATTGAGACCACAGGTAGCAAACCTCAAGAGCACCAAATCATCGAAATCGGCGCGATAAAGTGGAAAAATGGCAAAATTTTGGGCGAGTTTAGCGAGCTTATCCACGCGTATTTTGTCCCAGAAACTATCGTAGAAATCACCCAAATCACACCCAAAATGCTAGAAAACGCACGAAAAGAGCGAGAGGTTTTGCGTGATTTTAGGGAGTTTTTGGCACAGAGTGTTTTTGTAGCACACAATGTGGGGTTTGACTATGGGTTTGTAAGCGCGGCTATGGAGCAAGCGGGGCTTTATAAGCTACTAAACCCAAAGCTATGCACCATAGATTTAGCCCGCAGGACGATACTTGCTAAGCGGTATTCTTTGCAGTATCTAAATGAATTTTTGGGGATAAATACGCCTACTTCACATCGTGCCTATGCCGATGCGCTAACCGCGCTAAAGGTGTTTGAAATATCGCTTTTATCACTGCCAAAAGCCGTGCGAACAACGCAGGATTTGATTGACTTTTCAAAAAGTGCTATGTAGGTTTTGTGAATATTTGGGGGTTTTGGGGATATTTTTGGTGGGTTTGTGGGATTTTGGTGGTTGTGGGTTTTGCTGAAGTTTTAGTTTGCTTTGGTATCTTTTTTGGTGTCTTTTGATGATTTTGATACTTCTAGGGATTGGTGGGGATTGTTTGCTTATTTGATTTTGTCGTTTTTTTTCATTGCTAATTTCTATGCTCTATCTTGCTATAAACCAACCCAAATTTTTTGTTGTCATATTTTAGTGAAGTATATTTATCGCTTATTATGGTTAGAGATTATCGCTATTTGTCATTTGTCGCTTTATCGTTGCTGTCTTTATTGCTGTATTATCATTGCCACCTTGTGATTGGCTGTCCTTGTCATATTGAGCATTAGCGAAATATCTCTTTATTGCTTTTTAAGTATTTGGGGGAATATCTTTTATCAGCAAATTTTGCTTGACAAAAATATTAAAAGGCATTGTGTGAAGTGATATGACTTTGGAAGTGGGTGAGGTAGGCTGAGTAGGTGTATCTAAGTGTGGTTATGCTTTAAGTATGTGTAAGGTAAAAAGTAGAATCAAAAAAACGGGCAGGTTTAGGGATTAGCTCAACACAATCCATTCATTGCGTTTTACCCCTTGCGGGACCCTGCGGGATTTCCTGCTTCCCTTATTTTAGCCGCTTGTTAGACTCTCTATGCTTGATTATCTCGATTTTATGGGGATTTTGGGCTGTCAAAAACTCTCAAATGCCGATAAAATCGATATATTCTCACAGGATATTTTACCATAAGAGAATTTAACAAGCGGCTAAAACACAGAGCCTGGTAAAAAAACTCATGATGCATTTTACCATAAGAGAATTTAACAAGCGGCTAAAACAAAATCAAGGCATAGAGGATAATCGCCCTAATTTTACCATAAGAGAATTTAACAAGCGGCTAAAACCACCTCGCTTCATTTAATATAATTTTTTTGATTTTACCATAAGAGAATTTAACAAGCGGCTAAAACGACTTGATGTGTTACCCTCATTTTGTCTCTATTTTACCATAAGAGAATTTAACAAGCGGCTAAAACTAGTTGCTATTTAATTTAAGCGTTACATTGATTTTACCATAAGAGAATTTAACAAGCGGCTAAAACTGTAAGTGTTACCAAGAGTAGCATTTCGCGATTTTACCATAAGAGAATTTAACAAGCGGCTAAAACAAATTTCCTAACTCATTTAAACACAAGCAAATTTTACCATAAGAGAATTTAACAAGCGGCTAAAACATTCGCGCGGGAGAATCATCTACGCAAGTAATTTTACCATAAGAGAATTTAACAAGCGGCTAAAACTTGCAACAGGTCGACCAAAACGCTGGCTTAATTTTACCATAAGAGAATTTAACAAGCGGCTAAAACTTTCTCGCTTCCTTAAGGATAAAGCTCTTTATTTTACCATAAGAGAATTTAACAAGCGGCTAAAACTGAGGACAGATTTACCTAAACCTTGAGATTATTTTACCATAAGAGAATTTAACAAGCGGCTAAAACCACACGACAGCAAATACAACGACCACAGGGATTTTACCATAAGAGAATTTAACAAGCGGCTAAAACCTGGTGGAGTAGAAGAAGCATACCCTACTTATTTTACCATAAGAGAATTTAACAAGCGGCTAAAACAAATCTCCCACGCTTACGAGCCATAATGTAATTTTACCATAAGAGAATTTAACAAGCGGCTAAAACCAATTGCTGTGTAAGTGTGTATTTTGCGTGGGTTTGGGAATCGTGTTTTTGCAAAAACTGCTGTTTTTGTGATTTTTGGTGGATGTATTTTGTTAGCTTGGTAAGATTTTAGGAATGGATTTGGTATAAAATTGGACTAAAAAATGAAGCTGAAGTTTTGCTTAAGAGCATTTCGGCTTAAGAGAGATTTTGAAATATTTTGCTAATGCTTAAATGGCGATTTTCGTCATTGCGAGCAAATGAAATGGGTGTGGCAAAACGAACGAAGTGCAGTTTCTTTAGTAATCCACGCTTTTATGCGTTGTCATATTGAGACAAGCAAAATATCTCTTTTTTTGTTTTGTGTTGTTTGCAGAATCTTTTGAGATATTCCTTGAGATACTTCGGGCTACGCCCTCAGTATGACAAATAGTTTTATTTACAGGGAAACTTCTTGAAACCCCCTCCCTTAGAGTAAGTGCGCTTGCTACTTTGTGAGTGAGGAGGACAAAAGCCTCCTCCCTTAGAGTAATCGCGTTCGACTCTCTTAAAGCCCCCTCCCTTTGCGGAGGGGTTTGGGGGTGGGTATCTTTTGCATTGGCAAAAGCGTGGAAAGATTCGTCATTACTAAAGAAACTACGCTTTGCTTGTTTTGCCACGCAAGTCTTTCGACTTGCTCGCAATGACGAAAATGCTGTGTTTGTTTGCAGTTGCTAGCTTTGCTTGAAGCGTGGAGGTGGTATCTACCCACCCCCTAGCCCCCTCCGCAAAGGGAGGGGGAAACACACACACAAATAAATCTAAAC